>CAVFBQ010000077.1:0-895 GCA_963620455.1 uncultured Eubacteriales bacterium | reverse complement strand
CAATACGATATCTTACAATGTGATTTGAAAGTCTTGGTTCAATGTGAATATCTGATGCATGAGAATCAATAGCATCTGATATAATTTTGTTTACTAATTGCGCAACAGTACCTGAAGAATCTTGCAATTCTTTTTCAATTTGCTCCCAAATCGAATCCTCCATATCAAGTGCTTGAGCATCTTGCTCAAGTTTTTTCATGATTTTACGAGTTTCTTGCTTCGCAGTAGAAAAATATTTGTTAATCGCATTGTTGAACTCAATGTGAGTCATCAAATACGCTTTAGGCGTTTGACCAGTTAAATATACAATGTCCTTCAAGACGTTGGTATCACTTGGATCAACCATACCTACACTGATTGATTTTCCGTCAGATGTAAGTGGAATTACTTTATTGGCTTTGATGAAATCTTCAGGTAACAAGGAAACATACTTGCTTTGATTTCTCATCATTTCTGTGGTAACAATGTCATAGCCTTGTTGCTTATGTAGTGCAGCTTTTAACTGTTCTAATGTAATAAAGCCCAAAGAGTACAAAGTTGAACCTAATGGCATTGCCATTTTTTTGCTTTCAGCCAATGCTTCAATCAATTGAACATCTGTAATAGCCCCAGACTCAATTAAAATTTCACCAATTTTCTTTTTAGGCATTGATGCATTATTAGGTATTACTTGTGCATTAGGCACCATGTCTTGAACAAGACCTACTAAAAAATCATTAAATTCGTGTTGTGAGACTTGATAAAACTTAGTATTACATTGAAAAGTATCCATCACTAATTTTGACACTTTTTCTCTGATTGAATCTGCACTAATTACAGCAAATAATGTGTTATTCTGAATATCGATTGGTACAAACCTCAAATCTTCTAAGACTTGTAAATCGAACTTTGAAAT
>CAVFBQ010000076.1:0-5101 GCA_963620455.1 uncultured Eubacteriales bacterium | reverse complement strand
GTTTCTGCAAGTGTAAAAGCAAGGGCTTTTTTAAAATTTGTCATTATACGCCACAAAGATATTAAATTAGACTTCAAGTCATCAAGTCTAAAAGTCGTGCTACTACTAGCGTTTACCCCCCCCCCGCAAAGTTGAAGGGCTTTGTTTTCAATACTTTTAGCCATATTCATTTTTCTCCGTATTTTTTAAATTTAGTATAAACTGTTCCTTAGTTTTTTAGTTTTTACAAGTTGAAAATTTTATTGCACAAAAAGACACTCTATTTGCATCGAGTGTCTTTTTCATTTATCTTAAACTTTTCTCTTACGAGCTGCTTCAGATTTGCGTTTTCTTTTTACGCTTGGCTTTTCGTAGCGTTCACGTTTTTTTACTTCAGATAAAACGCCAGCTTTTTGAATTTTTTTCTTGAAACGTCTTAATGCGCTTTCGATTGATTCATTTTCGCCTACTTTAATTTCTGGCATCGTTTTTTCACCACCTTCAATGTTAATGTATTTTGTTGCCCTTATTCTATCATGCAAACTTTTAAAAATCAATAGTTATCTTGTTTTATTGCGCCCCAAGCTCGAATTGAGCCCATTTCGTACTTTATAAGCAAATATCCACCCTCAGGGACATATTCAATTTCTGCATTTGAATAAATATATTCGGGTTTTGGTTTCAAGCCAAATTCATCATATTTTTTTGCGATATTTTCACGCTTTTTCTTCTCTTTTTTAGCTTTTTTTTTCTCTTTTTTGTCGTATTGTTTTTGTGCCTGACTTTCGTCTTCTTCTAGCTTAAACACAGGAACTCGAGCAATTACGTCGTAGGCTTGTATAAAAAGGATTTGTGTTCTATCTGGTGACAACTCCAGTTTATAGTGTCCTGCCGTAATTACAGGTTCACCATGTTCATCAACAATCGGGTCTATTATAGACAAAGTCGGGTACTGATCATCAGGTGCCGCATAACGAACATGGCTTTTATCCGCATCTTTTTGCCCTGTAGGGTAAATGGGATAAGGTGCATGGGGCATAACCTCGTCAATATCTTTCAAATCTGGTGTAATAATTCCATCAAGCATTAATTTTTGCTATCAAAGCCTCCATAGTTGATTGAATTTCGGCAAAACTTTTGTCTAATGCTCTTTCATGCCCTACAAAAATTAGTGACATATACAAATTTGAGTTGCCCAAGTTGTTTGATTTAAGCATCAATCTATAACTTTCACGCATCAATCTTTTTAATCGATTTCTTTTAACTGCGCGTTTGTGAGTTTTTTTACTTACAACAAAACCCACTCTTGTAACATCATCGACTTTTTTCTTTTTTAAACCGACAAAAACAGCCACACCATCAAGGTAGAAAGAATTTTTTACCTTATATGTAGCTGTAAATGCTGAATCTTTCTTTAATCTATAAACTCGACTAAGCACGTTTTGAAGCTGAGATTGCTAATTTATGTCTACCTTTTGCACGACGTCTATTTAAAACTTCTTGTCCGCCAGCAGTAGCCATTCTAGCTCTGAAGCCACTTACGTGTTGTCTTTTAGCTTTTGTTCCTTCTAGTGTGCGTTTCATTTTTGTATTCCTTTTCGATTACTTTTATATTATTATTTTTATAGTAAAAGAAAAATATCTTTTAGTCAACTAAAAATATAAGGTAGGGTAACAATGAGTAACAAATTAGGATTTATGGGCTGTGGAGAAATGGCAAGTGCAATTATCAAAGGACTTTTGGGTTCAGGTTTTATGCATACTTCAGACATTCATGCAACAACTCATACTGACAAATCCGCATCTGCAAAAAGTAAAATTTTAAAAATAAAAGTTATCACAAACAATAAGGAAATTGCAAAAGACTCAGAAATAATCGTTTTAGCAACAAAGCCTAATCAAATCGAAGGTGTATTACAAGAAATTAAAGACGAAGTTAACGGAAAGCTTATTATTTCTATCGCTGCGGGTGTAAGTACTGCTAAAATAGAAGCTATCGTTGATAAATCACCTGTCGTAAGAGTTATGCCAAACACTCCAATGCTCGTTTCAGAAGGTATGTGCGGAATTTGTTTAGGCAAACTTGCAACAGAAAAAGAAGAAGAATTTGTTACAGAAATGCTTTCACAAGTTGGAAAAGTTGTTACAGTAACAGAGGCGCAAATCGACATTGTAACCGCAATTTCAGGCTCTGGCCCAGCTTTCTTCTACCAAATTTTTGAAGATTTTGCTCAAGCTGGTGAAAAACTTGGACTTGATTACGAAAAAGCTCTAACACTTGCTCTACAAACTGCAATTGGCTCTGCAAAAATGGTTCTAGACTCGACTAAACATGATACAATTATGGACCGTCAGGCATTGCCTGACCTACTAGCTAGCGTTGCTACTAAAGGTGGTTGCACAGAAGTTGGTGTTAGCGAAATGAAAGCATTAAACAGCTCAAACCTTTTTGCAGAAGTTATTAGAAAAACCGCTGAAAAAGCTCACACGTTAGGGTAAAGATTGTCTGTTATGGTTATAGACCGTCAGGCGTTGCCTGACCTACTACTTAATAAATTATTTATACATCACACTCTTATTTAGTAATATAGTCAGATGGCTAAAAATCAATAAAACCAGAATTTTTAAAATAATCATTAAACCAATCCTTCTCGCAATGCCTTTACCGCCGCTTGAGTTCTATCATCAACCACAAGTTTTTGGATAATATTACAAACATGCGCTTTTGCCGTATGTTCTGATATTGTAAGGTCTTTGGCTATCTCTAAATTAGATTTTCCATCAACAACCAGTTTCAAAACCTCGTATTCACGCTGTGTTAAATTTGCATGCTGTTCCCTAAAAGCAGCCCTCGTAACCTGTCTTGCTGGAATTACGGCAGCATTTTTGTCTCTGATATAAGGAACAACCTGAGGGTCAAGCCACATTGCTCCTTCATTTACCGTTTTTACTATAACCATAAGACTTTCGGCACTAATATCTTTAAGCACATACGCGCTTGCGCCTGCCGCAAGCGCGCCCTCTACTTCTTTTGCACTCGAATGAGATGTAAGCATTATCACCTTCACCTTTTTATTATCCGCCATAATTATCTTTGCTGCCCCTATTCCTGACATATCTGGCAAGCCTATATCCATCAAAACTACATGAGGTTTGAAGGTTCTTGCCGTTTCAATTGCCTCTCTCGCACTCTCTGCCTCTCTGAAAACCAACATGTCATTATTGCCCTCAAAAAGAGCCTTAATTCCTATTCTCATAAGTTTTTGGTCTTCTACTAAAAGAATTCTTATCGGATTTAACATAAAATTCCCCTCTCCTTTTACCACGTATTTATATTAAATCTTTTTTTGCAATAAAAAATCCCGAACTTGAAATCATTAAAGATAATCGTATCGGGATTTTTATAATATTTTGAACCATTTGAAATTACTCTATCAGCTCTTTTTAATAAAGCTCTCATTTCTGGAGTCATTTCATCTTCAGCTTTTCTTGCTGTTTGTTGTGTTGTTTGAGCAACTGCAACTTGTTGAGATTCAGGTTTGATTGGGGCTGGAGCTGATGATGGAATATAACCTGTATAACCAGATTTGTTATTGTTTGTTGTTTGTGTTGTTTGTTGTGTTTGTTGTGCGATTGGATTTGAAACTGTTTTGTCTGCTAATTTATCAGCGTAAGCTTTCATTTCTTCTCTTGTCATCATTTTTGATTCTTGAGGACCAGCCGCATCTTTTTGAGCAACTAAGTTTCTTAAAACTTGATTAACAGCTTTTGATTCTGCTGTATCTTCGCCTTCGTTTACCAATCTTTCTGCTGCTTGTTGAATTAATGCATCAAATATTTCTGGATCTTCTTGTGCTGCTTGAGCAATTTTTACGCAATCTTCTTCTTGAGCTTTTTCTAATTCAGTTTTGCCTAAAACTTTTGTTACAGCCTTGTTAGCGTAGTGTTGACCAACTGTACCAACAGCATAAGAGCCAACTCTGCCTGCGATAGCACCAACTACTGCACCAACTTTTGTATTACCAACTAATGAGCCAACAACTTCACCAATTTTTGAGCCAACAGCTGAACCTGCAACCCAACCTGCTACTGATGAAAATACTCTAGCAGTTGAACGACCTAATTGCTTCATACCACGTTTGAAGCCTAATTTTTTGAAAGTAGGAATTACTGTTGTAAATGCTTCAACGCCACCTTCCATAGCTAACATGAAGTTACCAGATTCGTTATTGTAAGCATCTAAGCAAGTTTTGAAAGTTGAAGATTTTGCAGCCAAATTACGAGTTGCTTGACCAACTTTTGTAATGCCTACTGCATTTTTAAATTTTTGATATAAGCCTGTACCTTTTGCCATTTCAGCATAAGATGCAGCGTTTGCTTTTGCTAACATTTGAGAAGCTTGTTTTGCAATATCCTTGTTTGAAGGATTTGCTTTTACAGCTTCTGCCAATTTTTGAGCGTTTTTGTATAAATCTTGAGTTTGTGTTGATAATGTTTTTAAAGCTTCTGCTTCAGGAATATTTGCTAAGATTTCTTTTGCATCAGCAACTCTGAAAACACCTTTTGCACCGTGTTGTTTCAAAATATTATGAGCTGTCTTACCGTTGTCAGTAACAGCTTTAAATGCTTGTTTATATTGACCTTTATTGTCTTTAACCCATTGATAGCCTTCATACATACACATCATTGCAGGGTATGAAG
Source organism: uncultured Eubacteriales bacterium (assembly GCA_963620455.1). Taxonomy (GTDB): domain Bacteria; phylum Cyanobacteriota; class Vampirovibrionia; order Gastranaerophilales; family Gastranaerophilaceae; genus UBA6984. The sequence continues at coordinate 421 of CAVFBQ010000076.1, read as the reverse complement.
ATACTTGGCTAACAGTTAATTTTGTTGCATCATCAGTCAAAGGTACGCCATTAGCGTATTTTGCAAGATTAATTAAATCTTTTAATGCATAAATATTTGATTGTGAATTAATACCGTTAACCATTTTTACCAAAAATTTATTATCACTTACTTATATAAAAACATCAAAACCATGAAAATTGCCTTTTAATCATGGTTTTCAGCCTTTTATGAACAAATGTAACAAAATTTAGACATGCTGAAATCCGACATTTTGAAAATACTTTATATAGGAGTAAGAGTGATAAAGAGATTATGAGGCGTTAGAGTATGGCTATTCAAGAATTAAAATTAAACACAAATGTTGGCAACACAAATTCAAGATTAAATGAAAATGCAGATATTAATCCGCAACCTGAGTTCCAAGATCGTTCAGATATGT
>CAVFBQ010000075.1:0-3060 GCA_963620455.1 uncultured Eubacteriales bacterium | reverse complement strand
GTTGTAGTGTTGATGTTAGATGAAGTCATGATTGGTAATTCAATGTTTCTTGATAATTCTAATGTATTAGAGATTGTTAATTCAGCTCTGTTTAACCAAGCTCTAGCACCTTCAAAGTTGCTAGCTTGAGAAACGAAACCTTCAGTTTGGATTAAGTCAATACCTAATGATTCTAATTCTCTAGCTAATGAAATTTGTTCGTTGATAGCTAATGAACCAGGGATTGTAACTGAGAATAAGATTTGAGATCTCATTTCGTTGCTGATTAATGATAATGTTTCTTTAACGATGTCTAAGATTTGAATTGAAGACATCATAATACCTTGGTTATATAATGCATCAAAGTTTCCTAATTCAATAGCGTTTACGTTGAAGTTGTTAACTGCGTTTGCTAATTCAATAGCGTTGATTGAAGAAGCAAATAATGTGATATCAGAATTAGCTTCAGAGATTAATCTAGTTGCTAAAGATAAAACTTCTTCATTAGCAGCAACGTCGATAGCTGTAGCTTTTGCTTCAATAGCAGAAGAAACAACCATTTCAACTTTTTCTAAGTTTAAGTTGTTAATACCTGAAATAACTTTCAATGCTCTTTTTTCGCTTAGTGCTTGTTTGAATAACTCAATACTGTTCATTCTTGATTTCCTTTCCTTACTCATATCTCTTTTGAAATCTCACATCAGATTTCATTGCAATTATAGAATAAAGGTTTAATACTGGCAAGAAATATACATATTTTTGTTACAAAGCTAGTAGTAAAATTTTAAAAGCACACTTATAATACAGTAAGAATGGAGCTTTCAAGGTTATGGTAAAAAAAATTATTATTACGATTTGTTTAGTTTTTGTTACAAACGTCGCAGTTTATTCTTATGACAAAGAGGAACTAATTTATATGAATGTGTATGAAAATTTGAATCCTGCAATTGTCTCAATTGATGCAGAACTTCCTCTCGGTGTATCTAGTGGAAGTGGATGCATTATTGACAAAAGTGGTATTATTTTAACTAGTTCTCACGTTGTTGATGAAGGAAAAAATATTGAAGTAACACTTCACAATGGGCATGTTTACAAGGCAAAAGTTCTATATTCTTCAAACAAAGATATCGCACTCATTCAAATTAAGGCAAAAAAAGAAGAACTTTCCACAGTATTGTTAGGAGATTCAGGACAAGCAAAGGTTGGTCAAAAAGTTCTTGCAATCGGCAGTCCATTCGGCTTCAACGGAACTTTAACACAAGGTATTATTTCTCGAATTGATTATGCCAAAGATAAAATTCAAACTGATGCATCTATAAACCCTGGAAATTCAGGAGGACCACTAATAACTACTGACGGAAAAGTCATTGGAATAAATCAAGCAATCTACAATCCAGACAACAACATTTCAAACATTGGCATTGGTTTTGCAATACCAATAAATACAGTAAAAGAAACTTTAAAACATGTAAAATAAATAATTAAAAAGCGAGCCAATGACTCGCTTTTGATTGTGATTGTGATTGATTTGGATATGTGATAAAAACTTTTTTGTAAAAATTGATTATAGTTTGACTAGCAAACAAAGCTACCATCTGATGAGCTGAAGCTTGCTCCGCTATCACTCGATGCTACAGAACCTGCTGTTTCTGCACCAGAGAATGCCAATGACCCAGCTGTTTCAGCATCAAAAGCTATAGAGCCTGCTGTTTCTGCATCTGCAATGCTTCCTGCTGTTTCGATGTTAGCAAATTGACTATAATCAATTTCAGGAGCAAAAGGATTGCTTGATTGGAAACTATCAATTTGATCGCCTGAGCTTACAAATGCGATAGTACCTGCAGTTTCTACATTGCTAGCCAACGAACCAGCTGTCTCAGAATTTACTGATGCTAACGAACCTGCTGTTTCAGCACCTCTTGCTTGAGTATTTGTATTAAATAAATTTGAATTAAAACCTAATGCCATATATCATCACTCCAATCTTAACCAATCTCGTTTTTTATCACTTACATTTATATAAAAACATTTAAAAGTTGTCGATTTCAACAATGATAAAAAACGTTACAATTTGTAATAATCTACATATCTAGCGCCAAATCAAGCGTTGGGGCTTTTGCAACAATTGCACTTGAAGAAATAATATCAACACCAACTTCTGCAATAGCATGTACTGTTGGTAAATTTACGTTGCCACTTGCCTCTGTAATAGCCTTTCCATCAATAATTTCAACAGCTTGTTTCATAGTTTCACAAGACATGTTATCTAACATGATAATATCTGCACCACATGCAACTGCTTCTTTAACTTGATCTAAAGTGTCACATTCAACTTCAATTTTGTGAGTATGTGAAATATTTTTTCTAATTTTTTCTACGGCTTTTGTCAATGAACCTGCCAATTTAATATGGTTATCTTTAATCATAGCACAATCTGCAAGATTAAATCTGTGGATACAAGCGCCTCCGACGTATACAGCATATTTTTCAAATACTCTGAAATTTGGAGTTGTTTTTCTTGTATCAGAAATTCTAGCTTTAACTCCTTCACCAATTGCATCTTGATATTTTCGTGTTTCAGTTGCAATGCCACTCATTCTTTGAGCAAAATTCAAAGCAGTTCTTTCACCTTTTAAAATAGCTGAAGCAGAACCTTTTAATTCCGCAATAGTATCACCAACTTTAATTTTATCACCATCTTTAAAGTTGAATTTAATTTCTACATTATCTGATAAGTTTTTAAATACTCTTTCAAACACCTTTAAACCACAAACGATACCATCTGAACGAGTGTTTAACTTAGCTTCTAAAACATCACCTTCTGATGCTAAATTATCAGTTGTGATGTCACCAAAACCAATATCCTCTTCCAAAGCTAAAAGGACATATTTATCAATTAAAAATCTATCTAACAAAACTTAATTCTCCTTGTTCTTTAATAATACAATTGTGTTCTGCAATTTCTTTTGTCAAAGGATAATCTTCGCGGTAATGAGCGCCTCGAGATTCTTTTCTTTGAAGTGCAGAAGTTACAATTAATTGAGCAACTGTCAACATATTTTTAAATTCATATTCTTGAAT
>CAVFBQ010000074.1:0-5307 GCA_963620455.1 uncultured Eubacteriales bacterium | reverse complement strand
TCAGTTTGTATTGCGGAACTTCCTTTGTTTTTGATTGAGTGTATTCTTGCAAAACTTCTTTGGCATTGTATTTTGTCATATTATTTTTTATATCTAAAATATAATCTTCAAAAATTTCGTTTAGAAAATCAATAATTTCTTTTTGCTTGCCGTCTAAATAGAACGCGCCTAGGAGGGCTTCAAACACACAAGCATTGATTGAGGAGCGTTTTCTTTCTCCGGCCTTTTCAGCGTGAGTGCCTAAAACGATTAAATCTGTAATATTAATTTTTTCTGCAATTTTTGACAAAGTTGCGTCAGAAATTAATATAGAACGAATTTTTGTTAATTCTCCCTCGTGTGATTTTGGGTATTTTTTGATTAATTTTTCAGAAATAGCAAGTTTTAAAACTGCATCTCCAAAAAACTCTAAACGTTCATAATTATCAAGTGAATTAAGATTATTCTCTTTAGTATAAGACGGATGAGTTAATGCTTTTTCAAACAAACTTTCGTCCGTAATTTTAATGTTAAAAATTCCTTCTAACGCTTCACGCATTAAAAAATTCCTTTGATAAAGCTAAGTAAATTTACCCAATGGTGAGTGTCTACAACAAAATATAAGAAGTAATAGTAAATTACAGGGATTGTAAATACATAACTGTCTGTTCTGTCTAAGAAACCACCGTGTCCTGGAAGTAAGTTGCCAGAATCTTTTACTCCAGCATCACGTTTTAATAAAGATTCGCATAAGTCGCCAATTTGAGCAAAACCAGTAATTAACAAGCCTGCAATAATTGTATGATACCAAGGTAATTTGATGAAGTAAGCGATAATAAAACCACCCACTAAAGCGCAAACTACACCTCCGATTGAACCTTCAATAGTCTTGTTTGGACTAATTACAGGCGCAAGCTTGTGTTTGCCGAATTTTCTTCCGAAATAATAACAACCAACATCTGTGAAAATTACAAGCAAGAACATGAAAATTACATATCCCAAACCTGCATTCATAATGTCAGTTTTCAAAATCATTTGCAAGGACGAGGTATTATTTGTAGTGCCTAAATCTCTTAAAAATAAAAGATGTAATGGAAACCAACCACTGTAAACAAAACCTACGATTGTTGTTGCAACGTTTGCTGTGTATGGTTGTTTACCTTTAAACAATACCCACATAAAGGCAATCATTGTGCCGACTGTGAAAGCTAGTGGTGCTAAGCTAAAGCAATTGAAGTAAGCAAGAACCGCAAAAATTATGTCTGCTACAACAATTACTTTTAAACTTGGATAAAAACCTTTATGCTCTAATATTTGAACAAACTCTTTCGATGCTAAGAATGTAATTATAGCTAGCAAAATTAGCAGTGGTAAGCCACCGAAAATTATACATGCTAGAGCGATTAGCCCTAGAATCCAACCAGTAATTACTCTTAGAATGGAGTTGTTCATTATACTGTCATAACCTCTTTGTCTTTTTCTGAAACTTCTTTGTCGATAATAGCTGTGTATTTATCAGTTAATTTTTGAATTTTGTCTTGATTATCTTTAACCATATCTTCTGGTAAGTTTTCAGATTTTTCTAATTTTTTTAATTCATCGGTCATATCACGACGAACGTTTCTCACTTGAACTTTTGCTTCTTCACCGAATTTTTTAACGTCTTTTGTGATTTCTTTTCTTTTTTCTTCTGTTAAAGGTGGGAAGTTTAATCTCACTGAAACACCATCATTATTAGGTGCAACGCCTAATTCTGCTTTGATGATTGCTTTTTCAACTTCCTTTAAGATTGATTTATCATATGGAGCGATTACAAGAGAAGTACCTTCTGATACTGTAACTTGAGCCATTTGTTTCAATGGAGTTGGTGTGCCATAGTATTCAACCATTACTTTGTCCAACATTGCAGGGTTTGCACGACCTGTTCTAACTGTTGAAAATTCACGGTGTAATTGGTTAATGGCTTTTTCCATTTTTTCTGTACCGTTTCTAAATAATGTATCTAATGCTTCTGACATTGGTTACCTCTTTCTTATTATTGTTTACCTACATAAGTTCCGACTTTTTCGCCCAAGATAATTCTCTTGATTGCTTTTTTTGCTTTGAAATCGAAAACAATGATTGGAATGTTGTTTTGTTGGCATAAATCGCAAGCAGATCTGTCCATAACTTTTAAATCGTGCTTGATGATTTCATCATAATCAATGTTTTCTAATTTTTTAGCATCTTTGTTAATGTTAGGGTCATCAGTGTAAACACCGTCAACACCGTTTTTAGCCATTAACATTACTTGTGCATCTATTTCAGATGCTCTCAAAGCACTTGCTGTGTCAGTTGTGAAGAATGGGTTGCCTGTACCTGCGGCAAATATTACAACACGACCTTTTTCCAAGTGTCTATTTGCTTTAAATCTGATATAAGGTTCAGCGATTTGGTTCATATCAATTGCAGATTGAACTCTGCAAGATACGTCAATTTTTTTAAGCGCTGATTGTAGAGCAAGAGCATTCATAACTGTTGCTAACATACCTAAATAATCGCCTGAAGCTCTATCCATTCCTAAACGAGCGCTATTTTTCATTCCTCTGAAAATGTTTCCGCCACCGACTACAACGGCAACTTCTACGCCCATTTTGTGAATTTGTTTGATTTCTTCAGCAATAAATTCAACGGGCTTATAATCAATACCGAACTGTTGTTCTCCTAATAATGCTTCACCGCTGATTTTTAGTAAAATTCTTTTATATTTTAAGTTTTCCATGCAGACTCCTCTTTTTTATGCTACCCTAAATATATCTTGATGTAAAGTTTAATAAGTAATTTTTACATTTGTATTACAAAAGAAAAGTTGGAATTATGTTATACCTATTAATCGCGACAATTTGTTTTTCATTATCCTTCGGGCTTATAAAAAGTCAGTTGAGTATGTTGCCAACAGATTTTGTCGTAATGCTTAGATTATTTTTCGCGTTTGTAATTTTCTTGCCTTTTGTTAGAAAATTTACCTGTAAAGACCATTTGAAGGCATTTTTTATCGGAATGATTCAGTTTGGTGTAATGTATTTTGTGTTTTTGAAGGCATTTAAATTCTTGCAAGGTAATGAGGTTGCGCTTTTGACAACTACAACTCCTGTTTTTGTTGCAATTTGGGCATCTTTTTTTGGTGATAGATTTAAATTTATATATATTTTGTGTATTTTAATGTCAGTTTTTGGCGCTGGAATTGTCGTTTGGCAAAATTTGGAATTTTCTCAAATTGTTAAAGGTGTTTTATTGATGGAAACTTCAAATTGTACTTTTGCTCTTGGGCAAGTTTTGTGGAAAAAGTTTATTCCAGACGAAATAAAATCCGAAAACCTTATGGCAAGTGCATATTTGGGTGCGTTTTTCTTGATTATGACGTTTGTAATTGCAAACAACGAAATTGCTTCAATCTCTTTAACTCATTTGCAAATCTTAGCGATACTTTATTTAGGCGTAGTTCCAACAGGAATAGGGTTTTATCTTTGGAATAAAGGCTCAAAATACGTTAAAAGTTCGACTTTAGCAATCATGAACAACTTGAAAATTCCGTTTGGAGTTTTGTTTTCAATCCTAATTTTTCACGAAAAAATAGATGTTTTAAACTTTATTTTAGGTTCATCAGTAATCATATTGGCAATTATAATTCTACATTGGCGCTTGAAGCAAGATGTTTAGGCTCTTTTCTCAATATATTTTTAGATATATTAAAAATCTTTAAAATTTCTAAATATTTCTTGTCTTTTTTTTCTTTTTTGTGGATAATATGTTTTGAAATTGTATATCGTAAGTGTAATCGTCATGTGCATATAAAAAGGAGACAAAAATGAAATTATTTAAATCATTATTTGCGACAGTAGCTGCTTTAATGATTGCAACATCAGCTCACGCTGCTGGTACTGCAACAGTTCAAGCATACGCTCACCCAACAATGTTTGGTACGCAAGTACAATCTACTCAAGCTGAAGGTGTTTACCTAGTAGGCGACAAAGTATTGAAATCAGATGCTGATTTTTCAGTACAAGGCAAAGAAAACGTAGTTATCGATTCAATGGCTAAAAACTTAATGTCAAAATTAGAAAAATTAATCGGTAAATTCGACCCTAAAAAACCAGTTTTACGTTCTGAAATGGCACACGCTATGGCTGAAGGTTTAAACTTACCAACAGTTCAAGCAAGATACCAATACAAAGACGTAAATACTAACTGGGCTAAACCTTACATCTACAGAGCATTAGGTGCTGGTGTTATGATTGGTTACCCAGACAAAAACTTCCGTCCAGAACAAAAAATTACAAAGGCTGAAGTTTTCGCAACATTCGCTCAATTGTTAAGCAACGAACCACAAGCTAGAACAGTTGGCAAATTAGTTAACAAATATGAAATGCAAGAAATTCCTGCATGGGCAACAAAAGCAACAATCAAAGTTATGGAATCAGGTATTTTAAACAACCTTCCAGAATTAGACAAAGTTGCTAGCCAAAAATATTTATCAACAGAACAACTTTACAAATTAGTTTGTGCATTAAGCGTAAGCAAATACTACAATGCTAAATTCTTAAATGGTGCAAGCTTAGGTGCTGTAAAAATTAAAATGTCAGAAAGAGTTGATGCTAGACACTCTAACATCGGTGACACATTCTACGCAGTAACAACTGAAGATGCTAATATTGCTGGCACTTGCTACGCAGTCGGCTCAAAAGTTAAAGGTGAAGTTGTAGAAGTTGTAAGACCTGGTGTTAAAAACCCTGGTTATGTAAAAGTTAAATTTACTTCAATCAACGGTGTTGATTTCCCTGCTAATGTTTCAGACGTTAACGCTACAAACGTTAAAACAACAAACGTAGTTGCTAGAGTATTGGGCGCTCCATTCTCAGCTACTGGCAGAGTTGCTGGTGTTGCTGGTCGTTCAGTTTCAGCTGCTGCAAATGTAGTTTCAAACGGCACTGAAAGATTAGGTGACAACTTATCAAATACATTAGCTAACACTGCATCATTAGAACCAATGGCTGGTTTAAGAAGCTTTGGTAAAGGCTTTGTAACTATCGGTTACGGTGTTTACGATATCGCTAAATTAGCTGTTTCTGGTGTATTTGGTGTTGTATATGAATTTGGTGATGAAGTAAGATACTTAATCTTACCAAGCTCAGTTAACGATTCAGCATTAAACGCTGGTGATGAATTAACTGTTTTCTACAACAAGTAATGAATAATTAAATTCATAATAGAAACGACGGGTGCGATAAAATCGCACCCGTCGTCTTTTATTTTATATTGATAAAAGACAAAAGTAGGTCAGTCAATGCC
>CAVFBQ010000073.1:1303-3530 GCA_963620455.1 uncultured Eubacteriales bacterium | reverse complement strand
GTGAGTTATCTGTTGGTTCTGTTGGGTCTTGTTGCTCCATTTGTTTCAACATTAGCTTTAGAAACATATTTGCATCAGTTACATCATTCGTACCTTTTTTCTCTTGTTTACTTTCGTTAATTGCCGTATTTGTTTGCAATTGAGTCAATTGCGATGTAATACTTGACATTTACTTTACCTACCTCTCCATTTATTTCACATACTATAATTTATAACTTATCTTGCCATTTCCGCCTTTGATACTTACAGTTTTTTCCATTTGTACGGTGTTTGAGGTTTCTTCTACTTCTGAATTATCTGCTTGTATTGCGTTGTTTTGCATAAATTCGTATTCAGAACGTCTTTCTTGATTTGATGAGCCATCACCTCTTGAATGTTCACCGCTTGAACCTTGATTAAACTGTCCGTCTTCATTTTGGAACATGTTATTATTGCTGTCAGAAGAACGACCTGCTTCTGCAACTTTTACGTTCACATTGTTAACGTTCACACCTTGCGACTGAAGTACTGATTTCAAACCGTCAAGATTTTTGTCTAAAATTTCTTTCGCTTGCGGATTATCTGCTAACAAGTGAGCTGAAATTCCGTTTTGACCTTTTACAATTTCTACTGTTACTTTGCCTAAACTTTCAGGAGTTAAACCAATTGTAATTTTTTGTAAGCCGTTTTGTTTTGAAACTGCAAATTTTGCTCTAATTTGGTCTAAAATACTAACATCTTGTGCTTCTTGAGTATTTTGCTGAGCTTGAGCTTGTTGTGCGACTGTTGTTTTGTTCATAGCTTGAGCAAAATCTGTTGTTTTAGCATCTGTTGCTTGTGTTGTAGCATTTTGAGATAACATGTCACGCATCAACATTTCTTGAGATGTTTCTCCAAATTGAGCACCAGCTTGGTTACCTGTTTCCATTGCGGTAACTTTACCGTCCATTTCACGCAAAGTTTGAGTTGACAAACCAGCCTTATTCAACGTTTCGTTTGCTTTTTCAACTTTAGCATTGTCTTGAACTTGGTTGTTTACATTAACTTTTACGTTGTCTTCAACTTGAATTTTAACATTTTCAAGTTTTTCTTTTACGTTCGCTATATGTTTATCTTGAACGTCAGTTTTATCTACAACTTTGTCTTGCTTTTGAGAAACAAATTCAATACCTTTTGTATCATCTTTTATTTCCATTGTTTCTTCTGTTTGAACATTTGTTTTTGCAAATTTGTCATCTACTTTAGTATCGTTTTTAACAGTTTTTTCATCTTGAGAACTTATTGTTTCATAAGCATTTTCAAGTTTTGCAGATTGAACTTCCTCTTTCAAATCATTCATTTTATCTGAATTTATTGTTACATTTGTTTCATTTTTTTGAGTTTTATTATCAACAATTTCATTAACGTTAATTACATTTACTTTATTTTCGACAGTTTCTTTAATATCTTGAAGATTAATAGTTACGTCGTTATTTTCAACTTCCTTATCAGCTTTAACGTCAACTATAATTTGTTTTTCATTTGAGTTCTTAACGTCATTTTTAACATCTGTTTTAGTTTCAATATCTAATTCAACCTTTACATCTTTAACGTCATCACTGATTTTATCTTCAACTTTAACTTCATCGTTCAATACAACCTTTGTATCGTCTTTGACGTCAACTTCAACTTCGTCGTTCAATACAACTTTTGTATCGTCTTTGCTGTCAACTTTAACCTCGTCATCATTCAATACAACTTTTGTATCGTCCTTAATGTCAATTTTAACTTCATCTTTTGTGTTTGTTTTTGTTAATTTATCAGTATCAATATTAACATCTTTTACTTCTTCAACCTTATCCGCACCTACCTTATATAAAGCTGCAATTGTATCTTCTTTTGAAACTGTATCTTTAACGGCATATTCAACAACTTGCATATCAACACCAGTTGTATCATCAACGTTTGTTTCCATAGCTTTTGACAATGTATCCAAGTTGATACCTGATTTAATTGCTTCGGTAGGAATTTCATCATCAACTACAACATCAGAGATTGCCAATGCTTTTTCTTGATTTGAAACATCTTCTTTTGACACTTCTAGGTTTGCCATTTGAACATTGCTTACCAACATCATTGCTTTGAGATCAACTTCATTGTTATCAACAACCTCATCCGTCACTACTTCTGTTGAAGCATTCTCAGTTTTTTCTGTTGTATCGTTTACAGTGTTTTTACCATCTGTAGTAGTTGAATTTGATTTTTCATC
>CAVFBQ010000073.1:0-1293 GCA_963620455.1 uncultured Eubacteriales bacterium | reverse complement strand
ATTCAGTTTTGTTTTCTGGCACATAGTTAGATTTATTATCATCTTGACGTGAATCAGCTTTGTAGTCTGTTTTTTGAGATTTATTATCGTTAAAAGTTTTGTTATTTTCTTGAGTATAACTTTTATTTGCAGAATTTAAGTAGTTATCAAATTGATCTGCATTAGCATAAGAAGAACTTGAATAAGATTTTGATTGCGATTGAGTCATCATCTTATCCATTGTATTCGCTGTATTGAAAGTTAAGTCTAATTGTTGTGTCATTTTTACCTTTTGTTATGCTCTTTTTAATTTGTATCTTGTTGTTGAGATGTCATCTATCTCATTTGCCTCTTTCATCTCTATATCTCTATAGAATTTTTGAGATTGTTTTTCTTTAAGTTTTTCAAGAACTTTAACGTCTTTTAATGCTTCGTTTACAGCTTCTTGTTTTACCCTTAAAGCTTTTTGGGTGTTTTCTATGGTAAACTTCTGCTGAGTTATTTGTTCTTGAAGTGTTACCATATAATTTTCAAAGTTAGCGAGAGCAAATACATTCAAGTTATCTTCTAGTGACAAGCTTTCCAATTCCTCTTTATAAGATTCTTGTTTTGCTAAAAGCCTTTCAAGACCTTCTTGTTGTTCATTTAGCAATTGAATAACTTGTGCCATTTCCAATCTTTTGTCTTCTAACGTTTTTTCGCGAATATCTAAGACTGGTTGCAATCTGAATGAATATTTTTTCAAGTCTTACCTCTTTTGCCCCGATAGATTTACACATCTATCACGGTACAAGAGTACAATATTTATTTATTATTTACCATACATTAAATGGTTGATATTTCACTAAAAAAATAGACCAAAAGATGTATTTTTTAAAATTTTTATTAAAGTCTTACTAATGTATGTTTATTTTACATTTCAAATCTATATACTAACACATCGCCAAGATTTGCATAAATAACTAAATCATAATAATTCTTTCTATCTGCAGAGTAGATTCTAATTGATGGCCAATCTGGTATTGTTCCCCTATACAAAAGAAAATATGTATTCGGTTTCTCACGATAAAACTTATTCAAATATGGATATAAAGGAGCTATCTGACCACAGAAATGCCAATTTTTTGGATATGAATTGTACGAAAATCCTGAACATAAAATTTTGACATCAATATTCTCTTTTCTTAAATACGGACCTATTGTATTAGAATAATAACCCGCTGCAACAAGATTTGCAGTTTTTAAACTTTTATTTTTCAAGATAAAATTGGCAATGTCCTCTGAGTTATCAGCATAAACTTTATTATACATATA
>CAVFBQ010000072.1:5999-12610 GCA_963620455.1 uncultured Eubacteriales bacterium | reverse complement strand
GTTATAAAAAGAGGCGATGGCTTTCTGCCATCGCCTCTTTTTATGTGTATCAAGTTTAGTTTTAATATCTAATCCTTAAATCCTCTATTTTGTTTTTCCAACAAAGAAAGAAGCGTTGATGCTAGCGTTTAAAACTGTTTTACCAACTTCAATTGGTGCAGATTCATCAGCAGAGGCTTCAGTGCTTGCTGTCATTAATCTTGAGTTAGATTTCATTGAGTAGTTTACGTAAGGTCTAGTAGTTGAATCTGAGCAGTTTGTAGACATCATTTTTAATGCGATTGTTTGCATTCCTAATGGTTTTAATGCAGAATTTGCGCGTTTGTTAGCTTTTTTAGTCAATTCAGCTAAAAGAGCGTTGCATTCGTTTTCGTATTCTGTTGCTTTGAAAGTTAAATTTGCAACTTCTGTGATGCCTTTTGTTGATGCGATATTGATGAATTTAGCAACTGATGCTGTGTCTTTTACAAATACTACAACTGAGTTTGTTACTGTGTAGCCTTTTAAACTTTTTTTACCTTTTGAGCTGTATTCGTAATTTGGTCTTACGCTGTAGCTAGAAGTTTTGATATAATCTCCACGACCTGTGTTAATTGCGGCTTTTAAAGCGTTATATAGGTTTTCTGAGTTTTCCTTATTTTCTTTAATTGCAATTTGTGAGTCTTGGTTTGTTGTTTCAACAGTAAAGCTCATTTGAAATGCATTAGGAGCAATTTCTTTTGTTCCTGACAAATTGATATCAATAGTGCCATCACTAACAGCACCAGCAAAAGCTGCGCCAAAAATCATAACGCAAATTGATAATGTTGTGATAATTAATTTTTTCATTGTGATTTCCTTTCTTTTTCGGTGTATTGTACCAAAAAGAAAGGAAATTTACAATATGTATTGAAAAGTACTATGTTACCATGTGTTTTACAAAGAGAACAGGCAAATATAAGATTTGTGAGGGCTTTAGATTGTTCCTAGCTCGGGTACGTCCTCGCATTAAACGGCAACATTCACCTTCACAACGCAAACTCAACATTTACGTCGACTGCGGTTTATCTCTCACTTCGTTTGTGCCTCTGCTCAGACTAGTCTTTAGTCAATTTATGACGAGATTGCATAACAATCACAACTTTTTGATTGCTGAACATATAAATAGCAAATGCAATAATAGCCCATAATAATAAACCTTGGAAGAAGTTAATTGTTGGTAGGGTAATCATTGGAGCTAAAACATTCCATAAACTCATAGCTAAATAAGCTGGAAATGCAATAAAACCTGTTGCTAAGCAAACCAAAATAAATAAGAATAATAGTAAACCGCGAAATCCGTTCACGTCAATTATTCTAAAGTGCTTGTTCATCTCTAATCCTTCTTTTGTTGCCACCTTCGACAACTGCGAAGGTAGTATCTATTTACTTGTGTTTAACATTTCGAGAAATTCATCTTCGCTCAAAATTGTAATTCCTAACTCTTGAGCTTTTGTAAGTTTTGAACCAGCGTTTTCGCCAACAACAACGTAATCTGTTTTTTTAGTTACTGAAGAAGAGGTTTTTCCACCAAGTTGCTTGATTTTATCGCTCGCCTCAGTTCTTCCCATTGTCGCAAGCGTTCCTGTCAAAACGAACGTTTTTGAACTTAACACAGTTGATTGTACTACCACTTTATGGGTTGGGTGTACCCCCAAATGGTTGAGATTTTCTAACATGTTGATATTATACTGTTGGTTAAAGAAATCCTTAATGCTGTTGGCGATTTTGTCACCAATGCCGTCAATTTGCGCAATTTCTTCTATATTCGCGTTTCTCAAGACTTCTAATGATTGAAAATGATTAGCTAAAAGATCTGCTGTTTCTTTTCCTACGTGCCTGATTGAAAGCGCAGTTATAAATTTCGCTAGAGGTCTTTTCTTGCTGTTTTGAATGGAAGTATACATATTGTATGCAGATTTTTCCTTAACCAAATCTAATAACATAAAATCTTGTTGTGAAAGTTTGTATAAATCTGCTGGATTTTTAACCATATTTTTTGAATATAACTGTTCAATAACATTTGGACCAATAAAATCAATGTCCATAGCTTCTTTTGAAACCCAATATTCAATTCGAGATTTTGCTTGAGCAGGACAACCAAAAGTGTTTGGACAGTATAAATTCACTTCACCTTCAGGAACTATAAGTGGTGTACCACAAGACGGACAAAGTGTTGGTACTTCGTAAATCGGCAAACTATCGTGCTCAGGTGTGGCCACGTGTTTTATTACCTTTGGAATAATCTCTGCGGCTTTTTTGATTAAAACAGTGTCACCAACCCTAACATCAAGTCGTTTGATTTCGTCAAAATTATGTAAACTAGCTCTAGCAACTGTTGAGCCAGCTAATAATACAGGCTCTAATACTGCAACTGGTGTTATAGCACCAGTTTTACCTACGTTTGAGGTTTCAATTGCTAAAAGTTTTGTATTAACTTCTTCTGGTGGAAATTTAAACGCAGTTGCCCATTTTGGCGCACGAGCAGTAAATCCTAACTCATTTTGATATGCAAAACTATCCACTTTAATTACGATGCCGTCAGTTGCATAATCAAGGTCAAAGCGTTTTTGCTCCCATTCCTTGATGAAATCGATTGCGCCTTCAATGTCAGAAACCTTCCTAATGTTTGGATTAACCTTAAACCCTAAATCTTTTAACATCATAAGACTTTCGTAATGAGTTTTTGGTGCATTTTCTACACCGTCTAAAATTGGAGTGTAAACGAAAATTGAAAGGTCACGTTTTGCAGTAACTTCTGGGTCAAGTTGTCTTATAGAGCCACTTGCAGCGTTACGAGGGTTTGCAAAAATCTTTTCGTCCTTCATTAAATTTTCTTCGTTTAGTTTTTCAAAAGAAGTTTTTGGCATATAAATTTCGCCACGAACCTCTAAATCGTAATCTTTAAAAATCTTTAACGGAATTGCTTTTACAGTTTTTAAGTTTTCAGTAATGTTTTCGCCGAAAATGCCGTTTCCTCGAGTTACACCTTGAACAAAGAAGCCTTTTTTGTAAGTTAAAGCGATAGCAAGCCCGTCTATTTTAAGCTCGCAAACCAAATCGACTTGCCCGCATTCTTTTTTTACTCTTTCATACCATTGGCGTAACTCTTCGTAATTGTTTGTGTTATCAAGACTGTAAAGTCTGTATTTGTGCTTAACTTCTTCAAATGTGGATTGAATTTTGTTACCAACTCGTTGTGTTGGGCTATCAGGAGTAATGAAAAGAGGGTGTTCTGACTCTAGTTTTTTTAATTCTCTAAAAAGTTCGTCGTATTCAAAATCAGATAGAGTAGGGTTATCTTCGACGTAATAAAGATAATTAGCCCTGTTTATAGTATCTCTTAAATATTTTAATCTGTTTTCTAAATCTGACATCATTAACCCCTTTTAGAAAAAATTTTAGCACAAAAACGGAATAGAGGCACAGGCGGAAAGAGGTATAGATGCAACAATGCGTAGAGAGCCATTGCGACATCTAAACGCTCAGAAAGATCCCGTAATAAATACGGGATGACAGAATATTTTGTATTCCTATTTCCGTCATATCACTATTGAAAGTCGATAGAACTTTCTACAATAAAAAGAGAAGTTATCTAAGACAATCCTTACATCTAAGGCAAGGGCGATAGATAACTCCAATAACATTATAGCGTGTTATGCTACAAATTTCAACCTACATTACTCCGATAAAATACCAAAAACGGTGCTGATTTATACGTTATAATAAACGGAAAAACACTTGCTAAAGTGCCTAATGCGTTACCGCTAGTCGCTCCCTTTAGTCAAGTGTCTAGTAATAACATTATAAACCATTTAAAGAGAAATTTCAATCCTAAGAGTATAGATATTAAGCAAATTAACGGTTGCCAAGACGAAAATAAAATAGTTTCGTTAAAGAACCCAATACGGTAAGCAATACCTTTCGCGGGGATAACGAAACCACTACTATTATAACGGATAATGTAAGTGATTTCAACCCCGATATGCAATATCAATCTAATTATTTTTCAAATAATTCAACCTTTTAAAATTTGTTAAATTAGAACCATTTTTTAAATATTGATCGAATGGTCTATATGAAAATGCAAAAATCAATCAATGGGTTGATGTCAACTCTAATATATATAGTGTAAATTAGATGTGTGAAATAAAAGAAAAAAGTGTAGTGTGCACTTTTTGTGGTGGAGAAATAGGTAAGTGGTAGCAAGTCTACAAATGACATTACAACGTATTAACGCGATTGAAAGACAATTCGCGTCACTTTCGCAACAAACTATGCTTACTGTTGATGCACCAAAGACTGATGCAGATTTTCAGAAGATTTTAGACAAAAAAGTTGAAGATGTGAAATCAGGACACATTAAAGGCGAAAAGGTATCAAACACTGAAATTGACAACTTGATTGAGCAATATTCAGAAAAAAACGGTTTGGACAAAGATTTCGTAAAATCAGTTGTTAGACATGAATCTGGCTTTAACGTAAACGCAACTTCAAAATGCGGTGCAATGGGTTTAATGCAATTAATGCCAGCAACTGCACAAGGTTTAGGTGTTACAAACGCTTATGATGCAGAACAAAACATTGCGGGCGGAACAAAATACTTAAAAGGCTTGATGGATAGATTTGACAACAATAAAGAACTTGCACTTGCTGCATACAACGCAGGACCAAATGCAGTAAAAAAATACGGTGGTATTCCACCATATAAGGAAACTCAAAATTATGTAAAAAACATAATGAAGACTTATGATAACTATAAGGGAGGAAGCAACTAATGTTAGTGAGAAGTTTTGAAACAGCTTCAAAAGGTATGATTGCTTTAACCGAACAGTTAGATAATACAGCAATGAACCTTGCAAACGTAAACACATCTGGTTATAAGAAAACAGAATTAACGTTTAAAGATATATACGAAGCAAAAGTTGTAGAAAACACAGGAACTCTACTTTGTGGAAACACAAGAAACATTGGAACATTAAGTATGGGTTCAGAAACAAACAGAGTACATTATGATTTTTCACAAGGCGCTCTACAAAGAACCGACAATCCGCTAGATTTAGCAATTGAAGGTGACGGATTTTTCAAAATCCAATCTCCAACAGGAGATATGAGTTACACAAGGGACGGTCAATTCTTTATCGATAACTCAACATTCTTAAAGACTAAAGAAGGTGATTATGTTTTAGACCAAGAGGACAGACCAATTCAAATTAATTTCCGAGAACTTGGATACAACGATATAACAAAAATCACAGTGAGCGAAAGAGGTAATTTGGAAATCAACGATAAAGACAAAAAGGTTTTACTTCAAACACTCGGAATATATGATTTTCAAGACAAAGAACTCGGATTATTCAACATAGGTGGTTCAAAATTCATCTCAAGAGATAACGACAACAATCCACCACTAAGAGCAGAAAAGTTCTCCGTACAACAAGGAATGTTGGAAATGTCTAACTCAAACGTAATTAAAGAAATGATTAACACAATCAATACAACAAGAAATTATGAATCACTACAAAAACACGTTAAGACAAGCGGACAAATGTTATCACAAGCAATCAACGTAGGAAGATTGAAAACATAACAAAAACTAAAAGAGAAAAATAATTAGGAAAAAGGAATAAACAAAAATGTTAAGATCATTAACAACAGCAGCAACAGGTATGATAGCTCAACAAAATTACTTAGACGTAATTGCGAACAACGTAGCTAACGTAAATACAACAGGCTTCAAAAAAGTTCGTTTAGAGTTCCAAGACTTGTTAAGCCAAGCTGCAAGACAACCAGGTGCTATGTTAAACCAAGGTACATATCAACCAGTTGGTATTGAAATTGGCTTAGGTGTAAAAACTGCAGCAACAACAAGAATTTTCACAAAGGGTATCGCAGTAAACACAGACAGAAACCTAGATGTAATGATTGAAGGTGAAGGTTTCTTCCAAGTAATGAAGGAGGACGGTACATTGGCTTATACAAGAGATGGTTGTTTTCAACTAGATTCTCTAGGTCAGCTTTGTACAAATGATGGTTTGCTGGTACAGCCTGCAATGACCTTCCCAGCCGATACAAAAGAAATCACAATTTCTCAAGACGGTAATGTAACAGTTCTTACAGGTAACAACACAGAATCAAACCAAATTGGTCAATTCCAATTAGTAAGATTCCAAAACCCATCAGGTTTGTTATCAATCGGTCACAACTTGTACCAAGAAACTTCAGCATCAGGTAACGCTGTTCAAGGTACTCCAGGTCAAAACGGAATGGGCTTGTTAGAACAAGGTTTCTTGGAAGGTTCAAATGTTCAAATTGTAGATGAACTTATCGGTTTGATTAAAGCTGAAAGAGCCTTCGAATCTAACTCAAAGATTATTAAATCTTCAAGTGATATTTTACAAATGACAAATAATTTAGCATAGGATAATTAAATTGAAAAAAATTCTTTTAACAGCATTAATAGTTCTAATGACAACAGCAAACATAGCGTGTGCTGCCACTCTTAGCGACTCTTATGTAAGAGAAGAAATAAAAAAACAAATTATCCAACAAAACAAAAAATACACAGATGCAGACTTGGAAGTGATAATTGC
>CAVFBQ010000072.1:0-5874 GCA_963620455.1 uncultured Eubacteriales bacterium | reverse complement strand
CAATGTATGTGCCAGACGGAAAATTAAAATTTGTTGTAACTTCAAACTTCGACAAATTTGCACCGAGAGATATCAAAAAAGTTTTCATCTACTCAAACGGAAAACTTGCAAAAGAATTTATCGTATCTGTTAGAACCTTAGCATACAAAGATGTACTTTGTGCAAGAAACCAAATCGAAAGAGATTCTCTTCTAACAAATGCGAATGTCGGACCAAGAAGAATGGAGGTTTCACTTCAACTAGACAACATCTTAACTTCAGATATGCTAAACAAAAAACAAATGGTAAGTAAGAAATGGTTTAGAGAAGGTGAAATAATAGACAGAAGGTTCGTAAAGATAAAGCCCGATGTAGAAAGAAATTCAGACGTACAAGCTTATTTTAATAGTAACGGAGTTCTGATAATGATAAACGGCAAATCGATGGGCGAGGGAATGATTGGTGATTACGTAAACATTCAAAACCCGACATACAAAAGAACTTATCGAGGCAGAGTAATCGGGGAAAACAAGGTTTTAATTAATATATAAAACAAAATGGGGAAATAAAGGAAATGATAAAAAAGTTATTAATAGCAATAATCGCAATAACAACAGTAATGAGCATTTACAACAATGCACAAGCTGAATCATTATTTGCACTAAGCACATCTCAAAATTATAACGCATCACCAAAATCGTTATTTGCAGGTGTTAGAGCAATGGGTATTGGCGATTTAATTTCTATTAAAATTGAAGAAAGTTTAAGAACAACAGATACAATGGCGTACAATTCAGACAAATCTTCAAACACAGTTGATAATTTTACAACATTCCTTAAAAGCTGGCTTCCATTCTACAATTTAGACCCAGTAAACAACTTTGGCGGTCAAAATACAGTAGAAAATTCAGCAAATACAACAAGAAACCTAGTTTTCGGTGATACAATTTCAACTCAAGTTGTACAAATGTTATCAAACGGAAACATGATGGTACAAGGCAAAAAGACTTTAGTAAACAATAACGAAAGAGTTGATTTAATCGTAACAGGTATTGTAGATCCAAGATGGATAGACCAAAACGGTCAAATCTCTTCAACAAAAGTAGCTAACTTGCAATTCGCACTTTCTGGTAGAGGTTCATTATCAAGAGGTCAAAACGAAGGTATAATCAACAGAGTAATCAAATACTTATTCTAATAATTAGGGACAAAGGGAAAATGAAAAAATTAATTGCAACAATAGTATTTATAATGATGACAATGATGGTACCAATGCAAGCGCAAGCAGCGACAGTAAAAATCGGCGACATCACACATGTAAAAGGTGTTAGAAACAACCAAATCGTAGGTTACGGTATCGTTGTAGGTTTGCCTGGAACAGGTGACAACTCTCGTTCAACTCAGTTGACAAACAAATTACTATTGATGAACTTGGGTACAATTATTGAACAAGAAAACTACATTCAAAAAGGTTCTTCTGCAGCAGTAATTGTTACAGCAACAGTTCCACCATTTGCAAAAAACGGTGACCAAATTGACGTTACTGTATCAACTTTAGCAGACGCTAAGAGCTTAGAAGGTGGTGTTTTGGTTCAAACAATCATGAAAGCACCAAACGGTGAAGCAGTAGCAGTAGCACAAGGTCCAATTTCTGTAGGTGGTGTAAATGCAAGAAGTGGTGGTAGTATGACAAGAACTGCAATCACTTCAACTGGTCGTATCCCAGGTGGTGCGATTATGGAACGTGATATCGATACAGAAATCGGCGATGCAAGCACTGTAACTTTATCTTTAGACCATTCAGACTACACAATGGTTTCAAGAGTTGCTCAAGCAATTTCACAAGTTGCACCAGCAAAAGCAATTGACGGAAGCTCAGTTCAAGTAACAATTCCTTCAAAATTCTTAAACGATAGGATTACTTTCTTATCAATCTTAGAAAACTTACAAGTAAGTCCAACGGCTGAAAGAGCAAAAGTTATCGTAAACGAACGAACAGGAACTGTAGTAATTGGTTCACAAGTAAAATTGCTTCCTGCGGCGGTAGCTCACGGAAATATTACAGTAACAGTTTCAACAACAAATGATGTTTCTCAACCAAACTCTTTTGCACAAGGTTCAACAGTAGGTTTCTCAAATTCAACAATCGGTGTTGACAAGGGTGCAGGCAGTGTAGTTAAGATGAACGGTAATAGCAACTTGAATGACTTGGTTAACGCACTAAATTCAATAGGTGTTACACCAGTAGATATAATCAGTATTCTTCAAGCGTTGAAGAAGGCAGGAAGTTTACAAGCTGATTTGCAAGTAATTTAGAAATAAAAAGGGTGGGTAAAATAAAATGGAGAATACAATAAACGCAATTTCAACAAACGTTTTAAACAATACTGGTCTAGTAAACAACGACCAATACAATTTAAATAACATTAAAGGTGCTGGCAACCAAAAAGCTCAATTAAAAAAAGTCGGTGAAGAATTTGAAACAATGTTTCTTACAAAGATGATGCAAACCATGGATAAAACAGTTGATAGAGAAGGAGGTTTGCTAGGACAAGAATCAAGATACGTAGACACCTTTAAAAATCACGTTTATCAAGAAGTAAGTAGACAGCTAACAAAGAGTCCACACACATCAATCGGCATAGCAAGCCAAATTTACAAACAAATGGAAAGATACGTACAAGATTAATTAGAAGAAAAGGGATAAAAAGATATGTTAAACGGAATTTCAACAGGAGCATCAAACCAAGTACACGCATTTACAGCAGCAAACGCATTCAAAGTTGCTCAACAAGCGTTAGAACAAGGACAAAAGCAACAAGATAACACTCCAAGCGGTGTAGAATTAAACGATAATGATGCAATCTTAAGACATCAAAATATTAACGAAATCAAAGATATTGCAAAAAGCGTAGGCGAAACAACTCTTTCAGACGAAGATATTAAATACGGTTTAACTTATGGCAGAAGTGTAATTGCTGATTTCTCAGTATAATTGGTAAGAGGAAATAACAAAATGAAGGAACAATTTTATATAGCAGTATCTCAAATGCTAGAGGATACAATTTCTGTATATCAAGAGTTATTGGATTTATACAGAGAAAAGAAAAAAGTATTGCTAACTCCAAAAAATGGAGATTTGCTACGCATTGTTGATGAAAAAATATTGGCTCAAGTTAATTCTGTAAAAAAAGTAAACGAAAAAAGAGAAGAATTTTGTAAAGAAAATGAAATTGAGCCAACTAATATTAGTGCGCTAATCGAGCTTGCACAAAAGGAAAATCCCAAATTCGGAGAAAAATTATCAGAACAAAAGGTTAAGATAAATGAAGTTGCAGACGAAATGGCGTTAGTAGAAAAGACAAATGTGGAATTAATAAAACATGGTCTAGTAATGTCAGACAAATTATTAGATATCATAATCAGTGCAGCAGTGCCGCAAAAGGATAATTACGACATGCACGGAAAGAATGTAGACACAAGTGAACTAAGCATAAGTTCCATAGTGGAAGACGCTTAAAAAGGAGTTTTAAGATGACCATTAGTAAATCAATGAACATTGCCCTAACAGGGCTTAACGCACACCAAGCCGCATTGAATGTGGTTTCTCATAATGTTGCAAACATAAACACAGAAGGCTACGTTAGACAACGTGCAAATTTTGCTGAAATGAGAACAGCCACCACAGACGGTACCGTTAGTGGGCAAATCGCTTCTCTTGCAGGTGTAAGAATTGCAAGCATTACAACTGCGTCAAGTGATTACTTGAATAATTATTATAGAACTCAAAATTCAATTTATGAAGGTTTACTTGCCGATGCTTCAACAGCAGGTCAACTTGCGGATTTATTAGACGAATTACAAGGTACAGGACTTGGAGATTCACTAAGTGCTTTTTATACCGCAGCAAATGCATTAAACCAAAATCCGACAGATAGAAGTTTAAGAATAAACTTTGCTGAAAAAGCAAAAGCCGTTGCTAACAAATTCAATGCTGTTAGTACAAATATTAACGGTTTAAAAGAATCTAAAATTGGCAATGGAGAAACTGTTGAATCTGCAGAAGCATCAGAAGCAGGAACTTATGTAAAACAACTTAATTCTTACGTTGAACAATTGTTAGGTGTAAATAAACAAATTTTAACTAACAAAGATGATGCTGGACTAAAAACACAAAGAGATCAATTGTTATCTCAAATTTCTAGTCTTGCAAATGTAACTACAAGTATCAATTCGTCAGGCACAGCAAATGTATCAATTGGTGATATTGACTTAATCAAACATTGTGAAATTCAAACAGACCTTAAAATTACTGCAAATGGCAGAATTACTGCAGAAAATGCTACAGGAAATACCGTTGATATTACGGAAGATATAACTCAAGGTTCTTTAGGTGGAACTCTTAGTGGAATCAGTACAATTTCTAAAGCATTAGATAAGGTTAATGACCTAGCAAAAGCCTTTGCTACAGAAATGAATAATATTCAAACATATTCAGATGGCGATACAAAGGCTTGTTATTATGATAGAGAAAATGACCACCGACTTGTAGAATCTACAACAAAAATGTTTATAACAAAAGACGGTTCTGATGAAATAACTGCTGGTAATATTGTAATAAATTCTGCGATAGTAGAAGAACCTGATTTAATCGCAGCAGCAAGGGTTGATACATCTGTAACAGATTGGCAAAAATCTGTTGGTAATGGTGATAATGCTCTTGAATTTTATAATATACAACATCAAAAAATGAATATTGGGACAGTCAAATCTATTACGCTTGGAGATTATATTATTGCACTTGGAACAGAAGCAGCCTTAGATGCTGACCAGAAATCACAAGATGCAGAAGTTCAAGGTGCAATTGTTGACGGAATTAACAATAAAATTCTTTCTGAAACAGGTGTAAACCTAGATGAAGAATTAAGTAATATGATTATTTATCAACAAGGTTATAACGCAAGTGCAAGAGTGTTCTCTGCTTGTGTCGAGGTGTTTGATACTCTTGTAAATCTGGGTACATAACCCAAACAAAAGCAAACAAACGGATTTGTAAGCATTAAATAGTGAGGATTACATTATGGCAATTGGCAGAGTTTCAACATATCAAGTAAATAAAAGTTTTTCAACACAGTTAAACAACACTCAGTCTAAGTTTAACAAACTTACACAACAAATTTCTTCTGGAAATAGGATTTCTTCTACAATAGAAGACCCTGTTGCTGCACGTGGTATTATAAAAGCTAATGCTGAAATTAGCAATATTGAAGAATATAGCGAAAATATTAAACAAGCAGATATTGAGTTATCACAAATTGATAGTACCTTAAAAAGTGTTAATGACCAATTAAACAGGGCTTATGACTTGGCAATGCAAGTTTCTAACGGAACAATTGGCTCAGATGAAATAAAAGCATTCCAAGAAGAAATTGATACTATCATTGACAATGTTACAAGACTTTCAAATACTCAATACAATGATCAATACTTGTTTGCTGGTACAAGAACAACTACAACACCTTATGTTGTTGGAACAGACGGACTTAAATATGCAGGTAATGATGAAGCAAGATATGCAATTACAGGTGAAAATAAGACCGAACAAATCAATTTAATTGGTGAAGATTATTTTGGTAATGCAGAGTTTACAACGGATACTACTTCAGGTGAAATTACATACACTGGTGGTGATGGCGCTTTTGGTGCTTTGTACGAATTAAAAGCCTCAATTCAAGATGGCTCAAATATTGACACAGAAAAATTAAAAGCCTCTATGGGTGAACTTTCTGAAAGCATGGATAAAATTATCTCAGGTCAAACAAAAGTCGGTGCAGTAGGTGCGACTTTTGATGATATGTTAGATTCTTATGAAAGTGACACAACTAATTTAACAGA
>CAVFBQ010000071.1:0-2460 GCA_963620455.1 uncultured Eubacteriales bacterium | reverse complement strand
GGCTTGTTAAGCTCAGAGTTGGTTCAATTAAGAAACATTGACAGTATTTTAATCAGAAATTACCAAAATACTATTGAAACAATTGAATCAGAAAAACCACAAGCTGTCATTATAAACTGTCAAAATTCAATGGAAGAACCTTTCTGCTTGGATTTAATCAGAAAAATTAAAGAAATTACATCAATTCCAATTATTTTACTTGTTGAAACTTACAACCCAACATTCATTAAAATTGCAAACAAAAACGGTATCAGTGACGTTCTAGCAATCCAATACGGTAACTCTGAAATCTTAATGAGAACAATTTGGAGTTTACAAAAAAATGAATTACGTCAGCAACACAAAAAATATGAAAAACTTTTAACTCAATTAAACGCCTTTGATGAAAAAACAGGTTTCTACACACCTAAATATAGCGACAAAGTTTTCCAAAACGAAATTGATTACTTAAGAAATAAATCTGTTGATGGCGTGTTTGTTGCTGTAGAACCTAACAAAAATTCAAGATTGCAACCAAGTATTGATAACTTAATTGATACAATAAAAAATAATACACGTGCAACCGATACAGTGGCTCATACAAAATCAAAAGATACATTCTATATGCTACTTGAAAATACAAACCTAGAAGGTGCTATGGTTGTATGGAACAGAATTAATAAAGCAGTAGGCGCAGACGAAGCTATTTGCGCAGTTGTTTGTCCTGTAGAAAATAAAGATTATGATGAAATAGAACAGAACCTTAAAGAAGGTTTAGAACTTGCTAAAACATCACCAAACTTTTTACACATCGTACAAAGTTCTCAAAAAAAAAATGATAACTGGCTAGAAAACAACTCTACACAACAAACAAGTCCAAAAGATTTTAAATTATTCAGACAAATTTTCCACAAAAAAGTAGAAAAGGTTGTTAGACCTGCAGTTGAAGAACTTATTGAAGAATACAAAGATGTTTTGTTTAATACCGAAACACCTTTTGTTGAAACTGATGATAGTTTCTCAGTTAAATTTGTGAATAAAAGGCAAGAAAGCGAATTTAAACTAACTCAAAAATCTAATTCTATTGAAGTTGAGGCAATACATAACGGCTTAGATAGCCCTGAAAATAAGAACTATACGATTGGCTTAAATGACATTACAACAAGAGAAATCCAAAACGAATTTGAAGATTTCATCTTGGATTTCAAAACTTGTTTATAATTTGAAACGTAGTAAGTGGTCCTAATGTAAAAATTTCATAATTTTGTTCACTAAACGAACCACTTGAAATAGAAGCTACCGTTTTGTTATAATCGTTGAAGCCTTCATCAGATAAATATCCAAAAAAAACATTTCTAGTCATTGCAAGTGTAGATAATTTTTTTGGTCCTTTTATATCAAAATATACAGCAACCTCTGGACAATAAGATCCATTCATTTTTAAACAATTGTTCTTTACCTCTGTTTGATCACAGAAAGCTATTGCGGTTCCATCATTCAAAATTGCTGTTGCGCAATTTGAAGAACTAGCCCCTGGAGTAGTTGTTATAGAACAAGATACTAAACAAGAAGGATAAGTTGGTGTAAAGTAATTTTTTGCGACAACCTTGGGCTCAAACGAACAATAAGGAATACCATTTTTATATGTAGTACAACTCTCCACATCATCAATCACTGAACGGCTAGAAGTAGCTAAAGGATCATTAAAAGTACCTGTTGGAAAACAAGCAGTTGAAGAACTTGTCTTACCACAAATATGAGTAAATTTCATATATTTAGAATATGCTTCTAAATAAGCCATTGAACGTTCCGCTTGAGAACTAACACCTCTTGTTATTGCAGCAAGCGAACCTTTGTCACGTACTAATGCCAAAGTTGCAGTATCAAAAACATGTTGCACCTTTGTTGCTTTTGCGTGAGCTTCTTTTTGCATATATGTCTTTTTAACATTTGGTAAAGTTAAAGCACCAACAATACCAATTATTGAAACAGCAATCAAAACTTCAGCTAAACTGAAAGCTAATATTTTTTTCATACTAAAACTCCTCAATTAAGTTGTAATAATAACCATTATAACGTATTATACTCAAACATACAACCCATAAATAACAAATAATTACTTATTTGTTATAAAATTTTTCACACTTCAAAAGCCTAAAATAATTTTTTACATTTAAGGCTTTTGAAAATTAAATGCTGGCATCGGGTTATATTTCTAGGCTTGAGGTTAATCAAATATTTTACTCAAGTAAGTTTTAACGACCGTGTGAGCGATGGACTCTGCCGAGCAGAAGTTGACTAAATGTCAAGTTTTGCGAGAGTGGGTGGGTTCCTCTTTTGCTATTATAAACAAAAAATAAGGTCAAAAGTAACTATTGTTATTCTGACCTTATCTGAAAATTAGATGCTGGCATCGGGTTATCTTTCCAGGCGGTGGCCCGCCAAGTATTTTCACTGAAATGAGTCTTTACGACCGTGTTC
>CAVFBQ010000070.1:1109-6056 GCA_963620455.1 uncultured Eubacteriales bacterium | reverse complement strand
AAGATTGAAAACCAAAACAACTATTTTTCTATTTTATTCAACATAAAAATGGTTCAATCAAATAGAATGATTTACGACCAACAAAAGAAAATTGATATTGATGTAAAAAAACAAGAAGTTTCAAATAGATTAAGAAACCTCATTGTAAGTACATTCGGAGTTTATGTTGAAACAATTTCATCAGGTTCGCTTGTATATTTCACTGATATCAATCAATGCAACAAAGTTTTTGACCTAATCTTAGATTTTCAAAATAAGGTTAGACAAGAATTTGTGTCATATAGTATCAAGGTAGATATCGCTACTGCTGTTTGTATTGCAGGTAAACACGACAGAAAAGAAACTTACGTTCCAAAATTAGAAAAATTGTTAAACCTTGCTCTACCAGATAAAATAATGGTTTTGAACGAATTTAAAAACAGATATACAATATTAAAAGAACAAACTTACGAATTTACAGAATTAGGCACTTACGCATTGGGTGAAGATCTTATTGATGTTCTTTCTATAAACAAAAAAGCTTAGTCCTCAATTGGTTGAGTACCAATTGTAAGAGTTGCATCAATTTCGATTGTGTAACGAATAATTGCGTGCGAAATTAATAGCAAATATGGGTTAACGTCATTCACATTTGACAAATTAACCTTAGCCTTTGGAATTTCTGTATCAATTTGCTCTTGTGGAGATTGTTTTTTAAAATCAATTACCGACTGCATTGAGTATTGTTTACTTTCATTTTGCAACTTTTTCAATAACTTTTCGCGCGGGAATTTTTCAGAACAAGTAATTGAAACATCTACAGAATTGCCTGTAACAAGGCTTACAACAGCATTCACGTTTCCATAATTTACTGTTGTAATCATTATTTTTATAAATGTATCAAACTGTTTGTCTTCTTTTTCTTGTTCAATTTCTAGGTCAAAACCAACACCTTCTTGCAAAGGTAGCCAAGGTAAATAAAGCAACATCAAATTTTTAAGTGTTTGTGTTGAATCATTTTGAGAAGTTGCTGAAACACTTGCATTAATAATGTTTATTGTATCTTGCAACGGTGTAATATCGCCCATACCTTTTGAGGTGGCAAGCGTCATCATTGAAACCATTTTGTTCATTGCGATTTTACTATTTCGTTGCAAAAGTTGAGAAACTCTTGATATATTCACATTTGAATCTAGTTGTGATGCTAATTTTTGTTTAAAGGCTGTTAGTTCTTCCGCAGTCATACCTTGAGTTTTTTGATTTGTTTGCATTTCCTCAACAGCCTCGCTATCTTGCATAATTTGTTCACGCAAAATATTTGGATTGTTTCTAATGTTATTTCTAACTTGGTTATGTAGTTGATTATGTGGATTGCGCAAATTTGCATTTCTTACACCGTATTGCACCCTATCATTAATATATCTTGATGAATCTGGCAAGTTATTCTTCATTCTATCTTGAATCATCTCTTGTCTTCTATTCATCATATCTTCAGTATTTTTAATTTGGTCTTCAAACTCACCTTTTGGTGGAGATGGTTGGTTTGGTTTGTTATTTTCCGCTGGAAATTGTGGCTTGCGACCGCCATGTTCGGAATGATTTGGAACATGTGGTGGAAGCGGTTGATTTGGTTGAGGCAACGGATTTGGAATATTCGGCAAATTCGGTTGCTGATTTGGTAAATTAGGTTGAGTTGATTGGTTCGGCTGATTAGGCTGAGGTATTAAATCTGATCTAGCAGGTTGTTTACTAATCAAATTAGACAAATCTGGTAATTTTGCCGTTGGAACATTATGTTGTTGCTGTTGTGGGAGTTGAGGTTGCTGTGAGTTTTGTGGAGTTTGTGCTTGTTGTGGATTGTTTGATTGTTGAGCTTGCGGAGTTTTTCCGTCATTTTGCACCAAAACCAACAATTCAACCATACTCTTTGGCAAATTTAAAACTTCTTTTATATAAACAGCTCTATCAATACTAGCAAGATTATTCATTCTCAACTGTTGAGGATTTACAAAATTACGTTGAACATTGTTGATAATATTGTTATGTGTTTGTTGTACTAAATTTTTGGCAACGTTATTTTTTGGCGCAGACTCTGTATTAATGTGCGTACTTGCACTTTTTAGATTCGCCATTTGTTGATTTAATTTAAGTTTTAACCAATTAACATTGTCCATATTAATTACTATGCCATTGTTCAGCGATTTTCAAACACTAGGCTATAGGTAAATATGATTGTGGGTAACTGTAATCCTCTTTAAAACCTATGTGTCTGTACATTTTTAGCGCTGGAATATTATTTGTTTCAGCAGAAACATTCACTTCTGTAAAATCTCTTTCGCCAGAGTGAGCTTTATTCAAAATATGTTCTACAGATTTTTTAATCAAGTGTTTTGCTAAACCTTTTCCTTGATGTTCTTTTTTGATTGAAACAAGTGGAATATTTGCAATTCTACCACCTGTAATGTTTGTAAAGCAGAAACCACAAGGTCTTCCATTATGCAAAAGAATACTTGTTGATTCAGGTAAAAATTCACCATAAACGCCATTTACAATTTTATCTAAAATATCGTTAGTACCTTCTTTTGTTAAATATCTTGGATCAAACAAAGCATCTGATGCGGTTTTAAAACCCTCGTGAATAACATCTACCGCAGCTTCAAAATATAAATCGTCCCAAGTTACGACTTTATAGCTCTCGTCTTGAGGTTCGTTTGAAACATTCCTTAAAATTTCTTCTGAATTTTTGTTATCCATCATAAATCTAAGAACTGCAAGACCTACAAATTTGAAACCAAAGTGTGCAATATCACTTGTGAAAGATGATTGAACACCTAATAGTGGGTAGCAAACAACTCTTTCTTTTCTTTCTGCTTCAGTTTCTTGCAAAAATCTTTCCATTAACAATCTACGTTTTATTGTTAAATCTTCTTTTCCTAAGCAGTGGATAACATTTAACTCGATTGATTCTGAAATTGCTGTTGTATAAACCAAAAACGCCGTTGGAATATGATTTTCCAATAGAACAATACATTTTACATATTCTTTATCAACCGCATCTGTAAAATCTTCATATTCTAATGGTTCAAGTTCAAACATATAGTCTGTTCTTGCCACAGAACGAAAATCATTATAAACTCCGCCAAAGATTTTATAAAGATTTGAATTTAGTATCTCGGTTTGATAATTAGCGTTTTCCATAGTTTTTCCTTTATAAAGTATGATGCATTTTTTCTTTTTTAGTATCTAGGTATCTTTTATTATATTCCGTAATTTCCGATTTGATATGCACTATATCGTGTATTTTTAATCCATAACCCTCTAAACCGACTATTTTTTTAGGATTATTTGTAATCAAATTAAAGGTTGTAAAGCCTATATCACGTATGATTTGTGCTCCTACACCATAATCACGTAAATCCTCTTTAAAACCTAGAGAAATGTTTGCTTGAATTGTATCTTCACCTTTTTCTTGCAAAGAATATGCCTTAATCTTGTTTACCAAGCCAATTCCACGACCTTCATGGTCATGCATATAAACAAGAGCGCCTTTTCCGTACTCCTCAATCATTCTCAAAGCATTGTGTAATTGAGAGTTACAATCACATTTCAAGCTATGGAACACATCACCTGTAAGACATTCAGAATGAACTCTAATCAACGGAATTTTATTGCTTCCATCATCTTTTACTAGTGCAACATGTTCATGCCCGTTAACATGATTTACGTATCCATAAATTCTAAAATCACCAAATTTTGTAGGCAAAAATGCTTCTGCTTCACGAGTTACAAGTTTTTCTGCCTGTAAACGATATGCAACAAGTTCAGAAACAGAAATAAATTTATAACCAAATTTGTCAGCAAATTTTCTCAAATCGTCTCGTCTTGCCATTGTGCCATCTTCATTCATGATTTCGCACATAACACCTGCCGGTCTATGTTTTGCAAGCATTGCCATATCAACACACGCCTCTGTGTGACCAATTCTTGTAAGCACTCCACCTTGTTTTGCTACACAAGGGAAAACATGCCCAGGACGACGTAAGTCTTGAGGTTTTGCATCTGGTGCGATTGCAACTTCCACCGTTTTAGCTCTATCAAAAGCTGAAATACCAGTTGTTACACCAAAATTTTCTGATGCATCAACGCTTAGAGTAAACGCTGTATGCATTTTTTCTGTATTATTTGTAACCATTTGAGGTAATGCCAAGTTTTTAGCTATTTCATCAGAAATTGCAAGACAAATTAAACCTCTGCATTCTTTTGCCATGAAATTTATAATTTCTGGAGTTACGCATTGTGCTGAACACAACAAATCACCTTCGTTTTCACGATCTTCATCATCTGCAACGATAATTGGAATACCTCGATGAAAATCTTTTATTGCATCTTCAATTTTGTCAAACTTAAATTCGCTCATTACATAAACCCATTTTCTTTCAAAAAACTTTCTGAAATTGATGATGTTGTTTTTTCATTCAACAAAAACTTTTCAATATATTTTGCAAAAACATCTGTTTCTACATTCACTATATCACCTGTTTTTAAATCAGATAAATTTGTATTTTCAAATGTGTGCGGAATTACTGCAATTTCAACAACTTTTCCTTGAATTTCAGCAACTGTAAGGCTTATGCCATTCATTGTTACTGAACCTTTTTTGATAATATAACGACTTGCTTCGTCAGTTACTTCAAATTTCATGTTATAAAAGTCAGCACTTTTTTGAGAAAAAACCAGCTTTGCAACACTATCAACATGTCCTAAAACCAAGTGTCCGCCTATTCTTTCGTTTAAAGTTAAAGCGCGTTCAAGGTTCACTTTTTCAGCTTTTTTTAAAGATGAAAAGTTTGTCACCTTTAATGTTTCATTTGAAACATCTGCAGTAAAAGCGCTTTCACTCATCTCAACCACAGTTTGGCAAACCCCGTTTATAGCGATTGAATCACCAATTTTTGTATTACTTAAAAC
>CAVFBQ010000070.1:0-1099 GCA_963620455.1 uncultured Eubacteriales bacterium | reverse complement strand
TTGTTGCAAGAGACAGTGATTTCAGCGCCATTTGAAGTTTGTGTAAAATCTTTGACTGTGCCTATTTCTTCAATAATGCCTGTGAACATAATTCTATTGTACCATAATTATTTACCAATGCAAAAATTATCAAAAATATTGTTCAAAATATCGTCTGTGATTACCTCTCCAGTAATTTCGTCCAAACATAAAAGCGATTGTTTCACATCAATTGAAATCAAGTCTTGCAATTCGTTGACCTTAGCCGCCATATATGCTTGCATTAGACTTTCTTTAGCCTTTTCAAGACAATCTTGTTGACGTTTATTTGTGATAAACTCTGTATCTTCTGGAGAAAATTCCAAAATAATTTCTTTAATTTTTTGCTTTAGTTCTTCAATACCCAATTCAGCTTTTGCAGAAATGCAAATTGCATCTTTTGGTCGTTCTTGAGATAAATCGCACTTATTTGCAATGATAAGATGTTTTTTGTCTTTAATAAAATCTAAGATAATTTTGTCCGCATCATTTAAGCCACTTGTTAAATCATACATGAAAATAACTAAATCAGCCTCTTTTGCTGCTTGTTTAGAATATTCAATTCCGATTTCTTCAACCTTGTCAACACTTTCGTTCTCTCTAATACCTGCAGTATCAATCAACGTAACAGGTATACCCAAATCAAGAGTTTCTGTCAAAACATCACGAGTTGTACCTGCAATGTCTGTAACAATCGCTCTATCAAGGCTTAAAAGAGTGTTGAACAATGAAGATTTACCAACATTTGGCTTACCTACAATCGCAATTTTAATCCCTTGACGCATAATGTTGCTTGACTGTGCGTTCGATAAAATTTTATCAATTTTTTCTATTTCACTTTCAAAATCGCTAATCAAACTTTCGTAAGTTGGCTCTGCCACATCTTCAGGAAAGTCAATTCCTGCAACAATCCTAGAAAGTGTTTCAAAAATATCACCCTTAATTTCAGAAACTTTTTGAGCTAAAACACCTGATAAATTTTTAGCTGACTGAATTGCAAAGTTTTGGGTTTTTGAATGGATTAAATCCGCAACAGCTTCCGCTTGAGATAAATCTAGTTTTTTATTCAAGAATGCTCGTT
>CAVFBQ010000069.1:0-5404 GCA_963620455.1 uncultured Eubacteriales bacterium | reverse complement strand
AGCAACCAGAGTTAAACTACTATCTCCGTTTTCCATCATAATTCTTTTATTGAACTTTTTACCGTCTAAATGAATATTTTTTTCTACCGAAAATGGATTGTAAAACATTTTTATCTCCTTATTTTTTTAATACATAGACATTAAACATCAGAGATAAAAGTTAAACATCAGCCAGTAAAGTATCCGCTAGGATAGGATTAAATTCTAAAGAAAGCAAAATAAAAAGTCTTACATATTTGCAAGACTTAAAAAAAATATACATTTACCCCACACCATTAATACCATAAACTATATTTGAAGTCAAACCGACTTAGCCTAATTGGACAATCAATGTAAATATTTTGTTACATACTAGCAATTAATATTTTCTCAGTAGTTTGTATGATTGTTATTAAATTGTTCATATTATAATTGTAAATGTATTGTATAAGTAAGTAGTGAGGTACAAAATGTCAATTGATGACGCATTAGTTATGATTTTAGCAGGTGGTGAAGGTAAAAGACTTTATCCGTTAACAAAGGATCGTGCAAAGCCAGCAGTTCCATTCGGAGGTCGTTATAGAATTATCGACTTTGTTTTAAACAACTTTATCAACTCTGGTTTTTACAAAATTAAAGTTTTAACACAATACAAATCAGACTCACTAAACCAACATATTTCTCGTGGTTACGCATTGTCACCATTCTTGGATCAATACGTTGATTTAGTTCCAGCTCAAATGAGAACTGGTAGTGATTGGTATAGAGGAACGGCTGATGCTGTATTCCAAAATGTTTTACACATTGTTGATGCAGACCCTACTTATGTTTGTGTATTTGGCGGTGACCACATTTACAAAATGGATGTTTCACAAATGTTAGACTTCCATAAACAAAGAAATGCCGCTTTGACAATTGCCGCTATTCCAATTCCAATTGAAGAAGCTTCTGAATTTGGTATCATGGAAGTTGATGACAATTGGAAATTAACAAATTTTGTTGAAAAACCAAAAACAAAACCAAAATCAATTCCAGGCAACCCTAACATGTGCTTAGCTTCAATGGGCAATTACATTTTTGGTAAGGACATCTTGCTAGATGCTTTATACAGAGATAACAAAATTGAAGAGTCTAGCCATGACTTCGGTAAAAACGTAATTCCAATGATGTTGAACGAAGGGCAACCCGTTTACGTTTATAACTTTAAAGAAAACACCTTCCCAGGAATGTCTGATGCAGAACGTGGCTACTGGAAAGATGTAGGAAATGTTGATGCTTATTGGCAAGCAAACATGGATTTATTAGATTCTTGCCCAGAATTAAACTTATACGCTAAAGAATGGCCACTAAGAACATTCAACTACAACTACCCGCCAGCTAAATTTATTTGGCAAGAAGGCGACAGAGTTGGTATGGCAACAAACTCAATGGTTTCAGAAGGCTGTATCATTTCTGGTGGTGGCTTATCAAGATGTGTTCTTGCACCAAAAGTAAGAATCAACTCTTATTCTTCAGTAACTGAAAGTATCTTGATGGAAAACGTTAACATCGGTAGACACTGCGAAATCCGCCGTGCAATTATTGATAAAAATGTTCAAGTTCCACCTTATACAAAAATCGGCTTTGATAGAGAAATTGATGAACAAAAAGGTTTCTATGTATCGCCAAATGGCGTTACTGTAGTACCAAAAGGCGCTATTCTTTAAACAAAGTTCACACAACTTTAAAAAAATACTTCTTTGTGGTAACATCTTCGCAGAGGAGTATTTTTTATGGATAAGAAATCTTTAGTTATAATAAATTCAATTATTTTAGGAATAATAACATTAGTACTTTTAGGCTTTTTAATTTCTGAAAGCGTTTATACACGTAGGGTTAATAATCACTATATCAACGAAACAAATATATCAGTACAATTTGACGACAAGAACAAAAAGTTCGACCCCTCTTTGCCAACTATTCTTTTAATTCATACTCAAAGATGCGGATTGTGCATAAGATTTTTGCCAATATTCAACAATGCTTCTGCTAAATATAAAGGTAAATACAACTTTGTAGCACTTGAAGGCAACGACCCACGCAACTATACTCTTGTACAAGGTAATGTTACAGAACTTCCAATGGTATATATTTATGATACTTCAATTGGTAACAAAATCCATATTCCATCAACAATGCTTGAAGATGAAGAACATTTCTATTTTGAACTTGATAGATACTTGCACTTCCGTTCTTTATTGAACCTTGACCAAGCAGTAAAGGATCATCAAGAAGCTATTGCAAAAATTCAAAAGAAATAGAATTTTAATAATTGGGTAAAATAAAGCAAAAAAAAGGTGAAACTTTTGTTTCACCGCGTCTGTTAATTAATAAAACTACTACACTTTTCCTTTTACCTTCTATCCTATTGGAATTAAATTAAAATCTTTTTGTCTATTAATACCTCGTTGTATTTTGCTTACGTATGTATAAAGTATTTTTGTTAAAAAAAATTGCCTTTTCAGTATTCATGCTGATTTGAACTGTTCGGTAGATTCAGACCATTACTTAATACAAACAAATCATTCATTTCACTTCGTTGTAATTCACCATGTCAAGCAACTTCGGCGTTCCGCGTTAATAAAAAGAGGAGCGACCGTTAACGGTCGCTCCTCTTTTTGGGTAAATCTTTTTTAAGTCCGACTATCTTACAACTTTTGAAACAAAGTTTGTAATTTCAAACAAAGAGTCTTTAACAAAATCCTTTGCCAAATCTCCTAATGGACGATTTTCAATAAAATCAAACGCAAAGTAGATTGGATCTTTTGCATTGTTAAATCTCATTCTTCTATCTTTTTTATTTAGGTAGAAAAGATTATCTTTGTTAGCTTTAATCAATTCACCGAAATGTGTATTTGGATTTTGCATGTTAAGTATCACTCTCCGTTAAAATTACATTGACCTCTACATTTATAATAAAGTTTTTTTAGAGGAGCGAATTTCAGACATGTTCATTTTTGTTACATTTGTTTACACTGCAAGAAGTGAATAAATATACAAGCTCCAATGCCTAGCCCAAAACTTCTTTTCGAGCTGCCAATAAGTCCTCTTTACTTGTATACTCGTGGGTAAAATTTGCACGATTTTCAGTTGGTTGTTTTAAATCTATATCTTTATGAGAACTTAAGTAATCAATAAACAAATCTTGTTCACGACCTACAGATTTAGCACCTGCTTTGTATTTGCTTAATACACCTTTTGTTAAATCATGGCTGAATAAATAATTTGATAAAACTACTTTTAATTTTTTATCTTGGCTTGGATTTTCTACATTAACCTTTTCTTCGCCAATTTTCATATCGATTACAGAATTTTTGTTGCCTGTTTTTGCAAATTCGACATCATTATGAACAGTATAACTCATGCCTGCAGTTCTTAAAACTTGAAGGTCTTTGTTTGTTGTCAACATTGAACCTGACATATTGTTTACAACTTCAACTAAATCCTTTTCAGACATTTCAACTTCTTGCATTTCTGTGTTGAAAGGTAACATTGAATACTTTACATCATAATTTGTAATACTGTCTTTTACACCACCTCTAACTGTAGCAGCATTGTATAAAACAACATCTGCGCCAGTTTGTTCTTTAACAGCATCTGCAAATAAGTTTGCTAAAGGATTTTCTCTGTAACGTTCAATAAAGGTATTCTTTGGTTCATAAGGTGTTGCATTTTTAGCTAAAACAACCTTTTTGCCTAACTCTTTATTCATCAAATTTTGCGCAACTTTTGAATCTTTAAACATATTCAAATCGTACAAATTATTTTTAATTTTGTCGGTTTTTAATACGCCTTTTTCGTCAAAAACAACATCTAAATAGCCTGCATACTTATTCATACCACCCGCTTGAGTGATAATTACTGGTTCATTACGTTTTGACATCAAAAGGTTAAGTTTATGAGTTCCACCTTTATCCTCAGTATTTACACCTTCAATTGTAGTGTGAGTATGACCACCTACAATAATGTCTACACCTTCTGTTTCTCGAGCAACTTTTAAATCACCGTCTTCTCCATAACCAAGGTGTGAACATAAAATAATTTTGTTAACCCCTTGTTTTTCCAAATTTTTAGTTTCTTCGTTAATTTCTTTGATTGTATCATCAATATTAAGAGGTTTAACAGTATTTTCTGTTTTGCCGATATAAGAATCAATTGGCGCTGTACCAATTACAGCAAACTTATGTCCGCCTTTCATAAATACGGCAGATCTAACTAATTTTTTATCTTTAATTCTTTCCTTTAGAGGATTTTCATCATCTATTTTTAAATTACAATTTACGGTTTGAAAATCTGCATTTGCTAAAGAATCCGCAAGAGGTTTTGAACCACCAGCAAATTCGTGATTTCCCAGAGCCAAAGCATCTAAATGCATCAAATTAAACAACTTAACCATCAATGAGTTGCGTTGTTTGTCTGCACCAAATAAACAATCTCCAGCGGCTAAAGTCATATTTGGAGTTGTTTTGTTTTCTAATTTGAATGTATCATGCGCAGTTTTAAATTTAGCCAAACGGT
This sequence comes from uncultured Eubacteriales bacterium, assembly GCA_963620455.1. GTDB lineage: Bacteria > Cyanobacteriota > Vampirovibrionia > Gastranaerophilales > Gastranaerophilaceae > UBA6984. The sequence goes on along the minus strand of CAVFBQ010000069.1, from coordinate 868 downwards.
TTACATCACCATGCATGTCATTTGTGTAAAATAAACCTAATTCAACTTCCTTACGTTTGTTTGTTCCTTGAGGCCTAAATACGTTCAAATTTGTATTTGGATTAATTGATGTCATTACAATAATGCCTTATACACACACTTTTATACTATATAAAAACATGAAAAGCCAAATTATTGCCTTTTTTTAAATATTTGTAAAAGATGAAAATATTTGAATTACAAGATTTACTTGGAAAAATCTAAACCCCTAAAATAAATTCAAGATAATATCCTAATCGCATTGGTGTTTTGTTGACCAATTCAAATCATTACAATGCAAATAATCCATATTATCAACAGACAATATCCAATTCAAAGCATCATAAGTAGGATCAATACTACCATCTGAGCTACCATAGCGAGGTAATTCTAATTCATCAGAATCAATATTAAAATTAAAGATATCTATGCCTTTTTTACACGGACCTTTGACACCATCAACATCAAAATATATAGAACCAACGTTCACAACTATAACAACAGCCCCCGAGGATAAGGTAAATGCTGCTGCATCTGAAAATGATGAAGCAAAAGGTTTATCCTCTATAGAACTACCATCATATTCAACATAATTTTTTGATAGATTATAGCATTGATTAACATCATTTCCACAATTCTTAGTCATTTTTATATATTTTGACAATTCAGAAACAATAGCTTTATTTGCATCAGCCTTAGTAGTTGCTCCTGCATCAGTAACAATTTCATCAATAGATTTGTTTGCTAGCATACGAGAAATACCTGATTCCAATTGGTTATATGTTGTTTTTGCTAACATTACGTATTTGTCTTCATCTACGCTTTGTGACAAATTCGGCAAGGCTAAAGC
>CAVFBQ010000068.1:0-3379 GCA_963620455.1 uncultured Eubacteriales bacterium | reverse complement strand
AATTACAATTGGAGTGTTTTCTTTTGAATATTTTACAGCGTTTTCAAGCAGATTGACAATAACTTGTTCAGCTCTATCCTTGTCTGCTATAACAAGCGGAAAATCCTCTGAAATTTCATTAATAATTTCTTTTTCTTGGTCGTTTTTAACGAGTGTGATAGCTACAGATGCGGTATCAGAAATCCAGACAGGTTCTAACGACACTCTAATTCTAGCGCGTTCAATATCAGGAATTACCAATAAATCTTCAATAAGACGTTTTAGACGTTCTGATTGACGTTTTATTGTGCGTAAAGATTTAACACGAGTTTCTTCATCAATTGTGATGTCAGTCCTTAATAGTCGCGAAGTATAGCCTTGAATACTTGTTAATGGTGTTCTAAGTTCGTGACTAACTGTGTCAATTAAGTTAGAACGAAATTCATTAAGCTGTTCTAATTTAACGTTTTGTTCTTTAAGTTGTAAGTAAGATTTATGAATTTCTGATGCCATTTTGTTAAATTCAGAGGTTAAAAAGACAATTTCATAAGGAGTAAAGATGCTTTTTAATAAACGGATTCGTCTTTCGTAACTACCTTTTGACATTGCCATAATACCTTTAAATAATTGGCGAATGTTAATGTACATGAAATAAATATATAAGGCAACTACGACGAAAATGCTTAAAGCTGATGCAAAAACAGCCATCAAAAGTTTTACTCTGCTGTCATTAATTGTATTTCGAGTAATCTTTTCAGTTGTATTTACTAAAATCATAACGTCAGGCGATGTTTTGTGTATATATGCTAATGGTTGATCTTTTAAGTTACCATAAGTCACAACTTGGTCGTCTGTAATCTTGTCTGGGATTAAATCGACAGATTGTTTATAAATATCTTCATTGAATTTATGAGCAGCTATTAGCTTGCCAGTTGAATCAAGAACGTATATTTGTCTTGCATTATCTTCTAGGGATTTAAATAAATGATGATTTAGATCGTCATTTCTGAATGTTGCAACCAAAAATTGATTGTCCTTTGTTGGGACTGAGATTGTAAACTTGTTGTTTGCTTTGTTTTCAATATCCAATCTTTCAGCTTGTTCTTCTTTTGATACAAGTTTTAAATCATCATAGTTTGGAAAATTCTTCTGAATAGTTTTTAAATAAGCATTTTTAGCTTCTTGGTCAGGAAAATAATTTAATGCGATACTAATTTGTTCAAGTTCATTTGTTGCCGTTCGCGCAAAAATATCAACCTCGTTTGATACAACATTAGCAACAAGAGTTGCCGATTCTGTAAGCTGTCTTCTCATGGCGTGTTTGTTGATATTGTTGATAACAATGCCACTAACAATCATTGGAATTAACACGGCAATAAAAAGTACGATTAAGATTTGCTCCGCAATTTTTAATCGTTTTGGCTGTATTAATTTTTTGATTTTATTTAATTTTCGTAGTGTTTTTTTATTCATTATTCTTCAGCAAATGGAGTTAACTTGTAACCAACATTTGTCACGGTATGTAGATATTTTGGTGTTTTTACATTTTCTTCAATTTTGTTTCTAAGTCCCCCAACGTGAACTCTCAACATTCTAACATCTTCATTGCTATCGTAACCCCAAACTTCATCTAATAAGGTTGCAAGGGTTACTGCGTTATTAAAGTGTTGCATTAAACTGTATAAAATTTCAAACTCTGTTGGAGTTAGTTTTACACGTTTATTTAGAATTGTACATTCTAAAGTATCTGGGAAGATTTGAATGTCGCCAACATTCAAAACTTCGTTAGATAGAGGTTTTTCTTCTACAACTTGGTTTCTGCGCAACAGAACTCTTATTCTGAGTAAAACTTCTTGGATGTCAAAAGGTTTTACCAAATAGTCATCTGCGCCGTTGTCAAAACCGTCAGTTTTATCCTCAATAGTACCTTTTGCTGTTAACATCAAAATCGGAATTGCAAGCCTTGCTTGACGAATGTTTTTACAAACATCAAAACCGTTCATTTTGGGCATCATAACATCAAGTAAAATTAAATCATAAGAATTATTCAAAGCTTTGTTCAAACCTTCAAGTCCATCTTTTGCAGTGTCTACAACATAACCACTTTGAGCTATATCAAACTCTAAAAGTTCTCTGATTTCTTCATCGTCATCAACTATTAAAATTCTTTTCTTGTTAGCGTTCATACCATATCCTCGATAAAAAAATTTTACTAAAAAAACAATAATTTTCAATAAAATTTCCAGAAATTTTATCAAAAACAATTGTAACAAAATATTACAAAACTCCCCAAACCCCTAAAGAAATCATGCTTTCTTGACGAATACATACATGTGTGTAAGACAATATAAAGGGGTTTTTATGGGCTTAGCAGCATCACAAGCAAGACTATTAACAATCACATCCCGTTTGTCATCAGTAGAACTAAGACAACAACGTATTGCTATGGATAAAATGCGTTTGGCAAGTGACCAACAAGGTGTGTCAGACAAATATACAAAAGCGTTAAATAATAAAACATTATCATTCTCAAATGGTACAAATACAATACCGATGAGCTATACAACATTGGTATCTCAAGGATACTCCGTAGCAAGAGCTTCTGATGGTTTAGTACCAAAAAGTGGTGCTGGCTATACAGGAGAAGTTGTTGAAAAACCAACTTGCAAACGTCCTGAGGAAATAGAAAAACCAGCAATTTTGGAAAAACCTTTAGGCACAAAAACAGAAGTTATTGGTGGTACTCAAGAACTGAGTGTATATGATTATCTTATGTCTGCATTGAATGAGTTTAAAAGTGTAAATTACTGGAAGACTGAAAACGGTACTCCTGTTAATACTTATGGTATGACTAATGAAGAAAAAAAAGAAGCGGGTGTTACTGTAAAAGATTATTGGTCAGATGTTAAAGAGATGAAAGAAATTTGGACTTCAAAAGTAATTCCAGCATTTAACAATGCAATTACTCAATTGGAGGTTGCTGGAAAAACTGATTTAGCAAAAAATTTAACTAGTCTAATAAATTCGCAAACTCAACTTATTAATAAAGAACGTAGTGAACCTAGAAGTGAATATGATAGCGGTAATACTACAATGCAAGCTGTAAAAAGACATGGTGTTGTTTGTTCAAATAGATTGTTTGCCTCAGAAGATATATATAGTTCAGTTACAGTCATTGCTGATGCTCAAGTAGAAAAGGATGTCCCAACTTATACTCCAGAGCAAGAACAGGCGTACACAAATTGGATGAAAGAAGTTAACCAAGCTGAAGAAGCTTGGAATGAATATGATAATTACTTAAAAGCAGTAAATTCTGCAAGCGGAGCATCATCAGACCAAGTTGATTTCTATAACCAATTACAAAACTCACAATTCTTGATACAAGGTTTGTTGAGCGGGT
>CAVFBQ010000067.1:0-8047 GCA_963620455.1 uncultured Eubacteriales bacterium | reverse complement strand
CTTTCATAATGAATTCACGACCTCTAAGTAAACCAAAACGAGGACGAACTTCATCTCTAAATTTTTCTTGGAATTGATATAAGTTTACAGGCATTTGTTTGTAAGATTTTAAACCGTCACGAGCAACTGCTGTAATAACTTCTTCTGCTGTAGGTGATAAGCACATTTCACGGTCGTGTCTATCTCTAAAACGAGCTAACTCTCTGCCGTATGCCTCCCATCTGCCTGATTCGTCCCAAAGTTCTTTTGGTTGAACAACAGGAAGTAACAATTCTTGTGCGCCTGATGTGTTTAATTCTTCTCTAATAATGTTTTCAATTTTTCTTAAAACACGCCACATTAAAGGCAAGTAGTTGTAAACACCACTAGTTAATTTTCTTATATAACCAGCCCTTACTAAAAATTTATGAGAAACAACTTCAGCATCTGCTGGAAATTCTCTTAGTGTTTGTACAAACAATTTTGACATTTTCATAATTTATAATCCTCACTAATTTGAGAATATTTTAGCATAAAAATACAATGCTTAAAACATTATTTATAAAAGCTTAATGACAAAAAACTTATTGTCTTGAAGTCTTAAAGCCTTATTGTCTAATAAAATTAAACTCCTTGTGGCAGATTTTTTTCTAATTCTATTTGAACTTCTTTAGGCTGAATTGAAAGCGTATCGCGGTTTTGCATTGCAAGTGTCATACACTCTTTGTATTCTGTCCACATTTGTTTGTATTTCAAAACTTGTGCCATAACGTAGTACAAATCGCCATTGTCTGGAATTTCCTCTAAGGCAACTTTTATTATGCCGTAAGCCTCGTCGTAGCGTTCTGTTTTGAACAAGATTTTTGTCATAATTTTGTACGCTTCAATGTCGCGAGGATTGTATTCTAATGTTTTTTGTAAATAACCTAATGCAGAGTTGTAATCTCCTTGGTCATAAGCAATTGAGCCTAAGTTGAAGTACGCCCAACTGTAATTTGGAGATTGTTCAATAACTTTTTTGTATTCTGCGATTGCCTCTGGAATTTTGCCTTCGTTTCTGTAAATGTAACCTAAATGGAAGTGCGCAAAAATATCGTTACTGTTAAGTTGTACAGCCTTCATAAAGCAAACTTTTGCAATTTCTGGTTGTTCTTTTTTTACGTAACAAAGACCTAAATTGAAATAACTGTTTGAATCGTCTACATCTGTTGATAATACACGTTTAAAGCACTCAATTGCCTTGTCAAATTCGCGCATATCAATATAAACAAGCCCCAAGTTATAATAAAAATCTGTGTCATCAGGTGATAATTCAATCGCTTTTAGATAAGCCTGTTCTGCTTTTGCGCTATCACGCATTTTTTCATGAACGATACCCTTGTTGTAATAAAGTCCCGCATCATTTGGAAAAATACTAATCAAAAATTGGAATTGTTTTAGTGCCTCTTCGTTAAAGCCTTTGTCTAACAAAACCACCGCCAAACGACGTCTAGCTTGGAAGTTAGACGAATCTTCACGAAGAATTGCTTGCAATTCCTCAATTTCTTGTATATCTTGATCATCGCTCATATTACTATTATAAACGTTTTTTCAAAAGTTGCAAAGATGTAAAGTTAAAAAACTATTTTTTGTTTTCTTTTCTTCTATAAAAGTCTTCCAAGAAACTTGTGTTGAAGTTACCTGTTTTGAAAACTTCATCTTCAATAACTTCCAAATCGAACGGAATAGTAGTTTCAACGCCAATTACAACGTATTCTTTTAATGCTTGGTACATTCTACGCCTTGCTTGGTTTCTGTTTTCGCCCCAACAAATTAATTTACCAATCATTGAATCGTAGTAAGGTGGAATTTTATACCCTGGGTATACGTGAGAATCTACACGAACACCAAATCCTCCTGGTTGAACGTATCCTTCGATAGTTCCTGGACAAGGCATAAAGTTTTTTTCAGGATTTTCTGCGTTAATTCTACATTCAATTGCGTGACCTTGTAGGTTAATATCTTTTTGTTTGTATTGTAATTTTTCGCCTGAAGCAACAAGAATTTGTTGTCTTACAATATCAACACTAGAAATCATTTCAGTAATACAGTGTTCTACTTGAACACGAGTATTCATTTCCATGAAGTACCATTTTCCGTCACTATCAAGCAAGAATTCACAAGTTCCAACACCTTCGTATTTAACAGCTTTTGCTGCACGAATAGAGGCTTCACCCATTTTTCTTCTTGTACGTTCGTCAACGGCTGGAGATGGAGTTTCTTCAATTAACTTTTGATGACGTCTTTGTACTGAACAATCACGTTCGCCTAAGTAAATGTAGTTTCCATATTGATCGCCTATGATTTGAACCTCAATGTGACGAGGGTTTTCTAAATATTTTTCACAGTAAACATCTGGATTACCGAAGGATTTTTCTGCTTCTGATTGGCAAAGTTGTAAGTTTGTAGCTACTTCGTCATCGTTTCTGCAAACTCTCATACCTTTACCGCCACCACCAGCAGTAGCCTTCAAGATAACGGGATATTTTACTTTTTTAGCAAATTTAATAACTTCTTTTGCATCATGAACAATGCCTGTACCGGGGATTACAGGTACATCATTTTCAATCATTGTTTTACGAGCATTAGCTTTATCACCCATTTTTCTCATTGATTGAGAAGAAGGACCAATAAATTTGATGTTATGTTGTTCACAAATTGCTACAAAATCAGCTCTTTCTGATAAGAAGCCATAGCCAGGGTGAATAGCATCAACCCCAGCAAGTTCAGCAACAGACATAATTGCAGGAATACTTAAATAACTCTTTGAGCTATCAGCAGGTCCAATACAATAAGCATCAGTTGCAAGTCTTACGTGAAGAGAATTTGCATCTGCTTCTGAATATACAGCAACAGTTGGAATACCTAATTCACGGCATGCTCTTATGATTCTAACCGAAATTTCGCCACGGTTTGCAACAAGAACTTTTCTAAACATAATATTCTATTCCTAATTTTTAAATTTATTCAATATACATTAACACTTGACCATATTCAACAGGTTGACCGTCATCTACACAAATTTCAACAACTTTACCTGAAAAATCTGATTCAATTTCGTTCATAAGTTTCATTGCTTCGATAATACAAACAACTTCGCCTTGAGCGACAAGTGATCCAACCTCAACAAAAGCGGGAGCATCTGGTGATGCAGCCTTGTAGAAAGTCCCAACCATAGGTGATTTCACAGCTTTTGCAGTTTTAGCTATAGAAGAAGTACCTTCTTCTTTAACTTCTTCAACCTTAGCTGGTGTAGTAACTTTTGTTTCTACAACTGGAGTTGCTACCACGTTAGTTGTTACTGTTTGCTTTTCTCTTTTTAGTACAATTGATTGTTCTTGGTCTTCTAATTGCATTTCTGTCAATTCAGACTCATTCATCAATTTAGCCAACTTTTCTAAATATTTTAAATCAAACTTCATATTCTAAATCCTTTCTGGACAGTGCTAGTTTTACACTAGCATCTGTCAAGATATTCGTTAGTTCTTGTATCAATTCTAATTCTGTCGCCGTTTACAACGAAGAAAGGAACGTTAACTACTGCGCCAGTTTCAGTTTCAGCAGGTTTTGTACCACCTTGAGAAGTGTTACCCTTTTCTGCAGGTGGAGTGTTTACAACTTCTAATTCAACGTGGGTTGGAAGATCAACACCAATTACACTACCTTCATGAGTTAAAACAGAAACGTTCATATTTTCTTTTAAGTATTTGATACCGTCGCCGATCATATCTGCTGTAACTGTGATTTGTTCATAAGTTTCCAAATCCATCATTACATAGCCTGTACCTTCTTTGTATAAATATTGCATATCTCTACGATCAAGCATAGCTTTAGCAACTTTTTCGCCAGCTCTGAATGTTTTTTCAACAACTTGACCAGTTTCAACATTTTTCAATTTAGTTCTTACGAAAGCTGCACCTTTACCTGGTTTAACATGTAAAAATTCAACTACTGACCATAAAGAACCGCCGTCTAGTTGTAGAGTTAAGCCTGTTTTTAAATCGTTTACCGAAATCATAAATTCTCCTTTTTTTTACTATGGGTAAATGATACCATAAACAAAAATTTTTTCAAGAATGTAGTAAAATTTAGCTATGCGTCAATGCTTTTATGCATATCAGTTACATGTTGTTTTATCGTCCCAATTTATAACATTTGGACAATTTTTGTAATCCATATTTTTGTTCAATAAAACCCATGCAGAGCAAGCAAAAGAAAGTCCGTCTTGTGCAATACAATCAGAGAACGGAACAAGTCTGTCTTTAGGTCCACCCATTGGAATTAAACCTTTTTGAGTGGTGTAAAATCCGAATTGGTCACGTCCGGCAGTGTTTGAACCATTTGGACCGTCAACGTCTATGTATGTTGCGCCTAAAATTCTGTTTGTGCTATCGACAGAGTCGTATTCTCCTCTATAATCGTCGTTGATAAGCATTGAACTTCCGTTTATCAAGCGTAGCTTATACCCACTAAGTGTTTGTGATTCAAACCCACAAGAACCTTCAGAAGGTTTACAGTAGTTTAAAACCTTCATTTTTTCTCTCAAAACCTCTGTAAATTCACTAGCTTTGTAAGGCTTGTTAAGAGCACTGAAACTGAAATCTGTGACATCAAAGTTTGATATTTTGTCTATGACTAAAGCAAGTTCAATTTTTTTATAATTTTCGCTTAATAAATCTGAAATTGCTCTTTCTTTGTTGATTTTCACGACTGTAGGAATTGTCATCATAGAAATTACACCAATGACAAAAAGAACTACAAGCATTTCTGCAAGTGTGAAAGCGTTAAGTTTTAAACAAGATTTTTTCATAAATTTCTCTATAAAAGAATTATGTAGTGGAAGAAGAATGCGAATACAACACCTAAAATTGCACCGCAGAAAACTTCTTTAGGTGTATGACCTAACATTTCTTTCAATTTTGTACCAGCAGCATTGATGTCGTGCTTGTAGAAGTCAGCAACCATTTTGTTTAAGCAAACAGCCATTTTACCTGATGCTCTACGAATACCTGCCGCATCGTACATTACAACAAAAGCGTAACCGATTGCAACTGCAAACATTGTTGAGGTGAAACCGTCTAAGATACCAACAATTGTTGATAAGGCTACAACACCTGCGGAATGTGAACTTGGCATACCACCAGTTGTTGTAAATATTCTGAAATCAACTCTTTTATTGATGATAATATCTAAAAGTAATTTGATTACTTGAGCAATAATCGCTGCAAAAAGACCAGCTGTAATTGCTTCAATACCCGTATTTGTGTACTTTGCGATTAAATTTTCCATTTTATACCTTTTCTCTTATTGAATTAATAATTGAGTTGAAGATTTCAGACTCAATATTTTGTTCCTTTAGTATATCATAAGCCTTGTCTAAAAGGCAATTAAGTTCACATTTGGCTTTTTCGAGTCCGAAAAGCGCAGTATATGTAAGTTTTCCTTCTTCTTTATCTTTACCCATAGTTTTGCCCATTTCTTCAAAAGTAGAAGTTTCGTCTAAAATATCATCACAAATTTGGAATGCAAAACCTAGCATTTGACCAAAATCGTCCATAGCTTTTAGTTGTTCATCATTTGCGCCAGCGATAATTGCACCTGCTTTTAGAACACCCTTGAATAAATCAGCAGTTTTGTGAGTGTGTATGTATTCCAAGGTTTTGGCATCATAAGGTTTGCCTTCCATTGCAATATCAACCACTTGACCTGCTATAATTCCGTAAACTCCCGCTGCAAGTGCGTGTTCTCTTAAAACTTTAATAACTACTTCTGTAGGAAGGTCTGATTTGTCAACAATTAATTGAGTTCCGTAACTTATTAAGGCATCACCAGCAAGAACTGCTGTGCTTTCAGAGAACTTTTTATGGTTAGTAAGCTTTCCTCGTCTGTAATCATCGTTATCCATACAAGGTAAATCGTCATGGATAAGGCTTTGAGTGTGCAACATTTCAAATGCACAAGCTGTTGGAAGAGCTTTTTCCATTTCTCCGCCGAAAACTCTACAAGCCTCAAGACACATAATCGGTCTTAATCTTTTGCCACCTGCAAGTAAGCTGTAACGCATCGATTCAAATATTTCTTCTGGATAGCTTACAGGTAAGTATTCATCTAATTTTTTGTTTACTAAGTCAATTAATTCCTTCATTTTATTTATCCTCATGAATTTCTTTATGTATGCTCTGTTTTTGAGTGTTTCTAGCTGATTGACGCTTTTGAACGCTAATTTTTACCGCCATTTTGTCGTTATGATGTTTGAAATGAGTTTCTCTTTCATGTTTTGTTCCAGAAAATTTAACTCGTTCCTTGTATTCTTTTGCCTCGTTTACAAAGGTCAAATAGCTTTGATAACGGCTTAAATCAATGTCGTCAATATGTTCTAATACAGCACAACCTGTTTCTTTGTCGTGTAAACAGTCTGAAAACTTGCAATAATCCTTGTATTGACTAATCTCATCAAAAAGTAAATCTACTTCGTTCGGCATTAAAAAATCGAATTTAAGGTTGCTAAACCCTGGAGTATCAACTATTTTCATTGTGTCTGTAATGTTAATAATTTCACAATGGCGAGTTGTGTGAGTTCCTCGTTCAGTTTTTTCGCTGACAGATTTTGTTCTCAGGTTGCAATCAGGGTTAATTGCGTTGATTAAACTCGATTTTCCAACCCCTGAACTCCCACAAAGAACTGAAATTTTGCCATCTAAAATTTCTTTAAAATCTTCAATACCGTCTTTTTCTTTTGCAGATGTAAAAACAATGTCAAATCCAAGTGGTTCATATATTTGGAACACCTTTTCAATGGTTGAATCGTCAAGCGACAAGTCGTTTTTGTTGAAACATAATTCTGTTGGAATGTTGTAATATTTTGCAAATGCAATGTACCTGTTAAGTTGCTCAATGCTCAATTCAGGCTCTTTTACGGCAGATACAATTACAATCTGGTCGATATTTGCAACGTTAGGGCGTGGAATATAGTTTTTCTTGGGCAAAACTTTTGTGATAGCACCGTTTTTGAACTCAACAAAATCGCCTACAACGATTTTTAACTTTTGTTTTTTAAGGACTTCTCTCAATTTGCATTCAAAAGTTTGATTATTATGGTTTACATAATAAAAATCTGAATGAATTTTGAAGATTTGTCCTGTTTGTGCCATTCTTACGCTCTCAAAGACTCAATTGCGTTTTTAACGTCTTTGCTTTTGTAAATGTAACTACCTGCAACAAGTGAAGTTGCACCCAATGAAACGCAGATTTTTGAAGTTACATCGTTAATGCCACCGTCAACTTGAATGATTAAATCTTCTTTGCCGTTTTCTTGGATTGTAGGAATTTTTTGTGCGCAATAGTGCATAAATTCTTGTCCGCCAAAACCTGGTTCAACAGTCATTACTAAAACCATATCAACGAACTGTAAGTATGGAATAATATCATTTTGATTTGTTTTTGGCTTGATTGAAATACCTGCTTTGCAACCAAGTGATTGAATTTTTTTGCAAATTTCTTCAATATTTTCTGGTTTTACAGCTTCGTAGTGGAAGGTAATTATATCAGCACCTGCCTTTGCAAAGTCTTCAATATATTTTTCAGGGTTATCAATCATTAAATGAACGTCAAGAGGTTTTCTTGCAAAGCGTTTTAGGGCTTTAACTACAGGAATACCGATTGTAATATTTGGTACAAAATGACCGTCCATAACATCAACGTGAATCCAATCTGCGCCGTTGTCTTCAACTAATTTTATATCTCTTTCAAGGTTAGCAAAATCTGCTGATAAAATTGATGGTGATACAATAATTTCTTTACTCATTTATAACTCCTAATTTTTTACAAGCTTCGTAAGCACATTTTTGTTCTGCATCTTTTTTGCTTGTTCCGATTGCAGTTGCTAAAACTCTGTTTTGATAAAGTACTTCCATTTTGAATTTTGGCTCATGCGCAGGTCCAATCTTCTCAATCAGTTTGTATTGCGGAACTTCCTTTGTTTTTGATTGAGTGTATTCTTGCAAAAGTTCTTTTGCATTGTATTTTGCAA
>CAVFBQ010000066.1:0-6834 GCA_963620455.1 uncultured Eubacteriales bacterium | reverse complement strand
ACTATAAATTAAAAGAGAATTGTGCTTAGTCTAATATGTATTGAACTAGGACAATATATTGAACTAGCAAAATATTTTGTTATATACTTAGAATATGAAGTTTTATCCATTTGAAGTGAATACTGGCGCAAGCAACATGCAGATTGACAGAGAGCTGTTAGACAATGCTATTAGCAAGCAGTCTAAAGAGCCTATTTTTAGATTTTATGGCTGGAGTCCTGCGTGCATCTCTCTTGGACGAAACCAAAAAGCCGATTTTTTGGATAGAGATTTCTTAAAAGAAAAAAATATTCAAGTTGTTAAGCGTTTGACTGGTGGCAGAGCGCTTTTGCATGATAAAGAAATTACATATAGCTATATTGCTCCGTTTTATACTTTTGAACATGGTGATAGTATTGTTGAAACATATAAAGAAATCAGTCAAATATTTGTCGAAAAATTCAAAAAGTTGGGCATTGAGCTTGAATACCAAGACAAACGCCATACAAATATGAATATCAATTACTGTATGCAAGTAACAACAAGTGCCGATTTATGCTACAAAGGCAAAAAGCTTATTGGCTCAGCTCAATTCAGAAAAGAGGGTTATGTTTTACAACACGGCTCAATTCTATTCAACTATAACAAAGCCTTGCTAGAAAAAGTATTCAATGAGAGCATTGACACAAGTCATATTACATGCATGAATGAAATTGATGAGCATATCACAGTTGCAGACGTTTTAAGCCTATGGGATGAATTTTAATAATGAATTTCAAAGAAAAATATAATGATATAAAAAAACTAGTTGCAGGCGAAATTTATAAGGTTGAGAACAGCCTAACAGACTTTTATTGTAGAAATGACGAACTTCAAAATGCGCTTGTAGAGATAATTAAAGCACCCTCAAAAAGAATCCGCCCACTTGTGGCAATTCTTTATTTAAAAATGTATGGCATTGAAATCACACAACCTCAACTTGAAATCCAATCTGCAGTTGAACTTATACACAACGCAACCTTAATTCACGATGATGTCATTGATAAATCGGCAAAACGCCGTAACCACAAAACATTAAACGAGGAATTTGATAACAGTTTAGCGGTTGTAACTGGTGATTTTTTATTGACAACGGCTATAAAAAAATTATTGAACGTAAAATCTTTTGAGGTCTTAACACTTTTTAACGTTGCAATAAAGAAAATGGCAATCGGTGAAATCAATCAATATTATGACAAATTCAAGCTGACAGACTTTGATAAATATCTAGACCGTTGCAAACACAAGACAGCAGAATTATTTATGGCTTCAATTGTAAGTGGCGCAATGATTGCAAACATAGATACAAACTCGGCAAAAGATTTTGCCAAAAGATTTGGTATTTCGTTTCAAATTCGTGATGACTTGCTTAACGTAATCTCTACAGACGATGACAAACCAAAAAATAACGACCTTGAAGATGGTATTTACACTGCACCAATAATTTTTGCAAAAGACGTAAAGAATATCGCTTACGGCATTGAAAAAACAAAGGAATTGTTAGATAATTATATCAATCGTGTAAAGAAATGCTTGGACAAAGCTCCTGAAAACGAGTATAAACAAGCATTAATAGAATTATTAGATTTATTGAAAATATGTTAAAAGAAGATATAAATAACGCGCTTAACGTACTAAAAGATAAAAACTTACTAAAAAAGAAAATAAAAGCAACACTAAAAGAAACTGTTGAAACAATTGTATTCGTTGTTGTAATGGTTATCATAATCAAATTTTTCATTGGTGAGATACGCTGGATTCCGTCTAGCTCAATGCATCCGACACTTTTAGAGGGTGATAGAATTTTTGTAGAACGTTTTTCACGTTTTTACGAAACACCTAAACGTGGCGATATTATGGTATTCTATCCACCAATGGTTCACTTAGAGGTAACACCAATGCGCATTTTTGAGCGTTTAACTGGATTTTTCTGCGATGACATTGCTTTCATTAAACGTGTTGTAGGTATGCCTGGAGATAAAATTGAAATCAAAAAACTTAAAGACGGTGCATTTGAAGTGCTTGTAAACGACAAACCTCTTGACGAACCTTATATTAAGAGTAAATACGACTATAACGATTGCACTGCAGCAATGCATTGCGGTCCTATGATTGTTCCAGAAGGCGAATACTTTATGATGGGTGACAATAGAGGAAACTCTCAAGATAGCCGTTATTGGGGCTTTTTACCGCAAGAGAGATTTATAGGAAAAGCCGTTACAATCATTTGGCCATTTAGACGAGCAAAAGTTTTTTAAACTTTGTTAAGAATTTGGCATGGGTTAAAAAATACAGTATCATATTGTTATGAAAAACAGTATGATTCTTATCGTCGATGACGAACAAATGGTTACATCTGCATTTAAGACACTTCTAAAGTTGGAGGGTTACTCTAATTGTAAGGCTTTCAATAACCCTGTAGAAGCTGTTGCATTTTTAAAGGGCAATAAACCTGATATTATTATTTCTGACTTCATTATGCCAGAAATGAATGGACTAGAATTTTTGTCTGAAGCAAAAAAAATGTACCCAGATGTAAGTAAAATCTTGCTTACAGGTTATGCTGATAAAGAAAATGCTATTCGTGCAATTAATGAAATCGGTTTATATAAATATATTGAAAAACCTTGGGATAATGACGATTTAGTTATTACAATTCAAAATGGTATTGAAAGAAGCAATTTGCTAGACAAACTTCACGAAAAAATTGATGAACTTGAAGTTGCAAAAAAAGAATTAGAAAAATATTCACATAACTTGGAAGATTTAGTTGCAGAAAAGGCAGCTGACTTGATGAAAACACACTCGCAATTAAAGAGTATAGTTACATATTGCGCTGACGGTATTATCATTACTGACAAGTCGGGTAATATAGAGCAAGTAAACCCAGCAACAGAAAACCTTTCAGGTCTATCACAAAGTCACTTACTGAATACAAACTTGTCAAACTTAGTATTTGGTAGAAACTTGGACGAAATTTTCGATGAATGTATTGAAGAAGGCGAAGCAGTTTTAAGAGATTGCTATATCATAAATACATTAAGCGAAAAGCAAATACCTGTTGAAGTTAGCTTTGCCCTAATTGCAACAGAAGACGACAACGCTCCACAACAAAAATTTGTTGGCGTAATTAGAGATGTAAGTGTGCAAAAAGAAACAGATAGACTTAGAGATGATTTTATTGCAACACTTACACACGATATGAGAACCCCACTTACAGCAGCAATTCAAACGCTAGACTTCTTCTTAGACGGAACAGTTGGCGAATTGAATGAAAGACAACACATGCTGTTATCAACTATGAAAGCAAATAATGAAGGACTTTTGGGACTTGTAAACAGCTTATTAACAGTATACAAGTTCGATGCAGGCAAAATTGAATTAGTGAAGAGTAACTTTAACATCAAAGACCTTATCATGCAACGTTATGAGGAATTAAAACCTCTTGCAGAGAAGAAAGATATTGATTTCAAAGTTACATTTGAGGCAAATGAAGATTTGTTAATTACAGCAGACCGCCAAGAAATCGGTAGAGTAATAGCTAACTTGTGCGGTAATGCTGTAAATTACACAAATCCACATGGTAAAATTGAGATTATAGCGAAAGAACAATCTGGCGATTTCTTGTTCTCTGTTAGTGATACAGGAAACGGCATACCAAAAGAGGATATACCTCATTTATTTAAACGTTTCTCTCAAGGTACAAGCAAGAAACGTTCTACAGGAACTGGTTTAGGGCTATATCTTTCAAGACAAATCATTGAAGCTCACGGCGGTAAAATTTGGTTAGAAAGTAAAATCAACCAAGGTAGCGAGTTTTCATTTATCTTAACAGATGTTGTTGCAACACCAAGTAAAGAAAGGCTTACAGTATAATGACTAACGTAAAAGTACTTATTGTAGAAGATCATTTAATGGTTAGAATGGGTTTGTCTTTGGTGTTGGAGAAAATCGGAGATATTGACCTTATTGGTGAAGCTGAAGACGGCTTGGAAGGTGTTGAAAAAACTCGTGCGCTACTTCCAGATGTAGTTTTAATGGATATAGGCTTACCAACAATTGACGGTATAGAAGCTACAAAAAGAATTAAAGAAACCAATCCTGAAATAAAAGTTTTAATGTTTACATCACGTGACAGCGAAGACGATGTTCTTTCTGCTTTTGAAGCTGGCGCTAACGGTTATATTATGAAAGGTGCAAATGCAGAACAAACAGAACGTGCAATTAAGTCTGTTTCGGAAGGCTCTGGCTGGTTAGACCCACAAATTGCAAGAATTGTATTATCAAACATTCAACGTACAAACAAGCCTACTGGCGTTGCTACTGGTGAAATCAATTACAAAGACGGCAAAAACCTTTATGGACTAACTGAAAGAGAAATGGAAATACTATCTCTAATGGTAGAAGGACTTTCAAACCCTCAAATTGCAGACCGCTGTTTTATTTCTAAATCAACTGCAAAAGCCCACGTACACAGCATTTTACAAAAGTTATGCGTTACAAAACGTACAAAAGCTGTTAATATAGCAATGACACAAGGGCTTGTTTAGTATGCTACGCAAGGTTTTAACAGGGATTATTGTACTTCAAATTATTGGAGTTTCTTGTTGTTTTGCCCTAAATAATAACGAATGGGATTACAGGAGCAAGGTTCATCAACAAGAGGCAAAAGAAAATTATGAAAAAAGCTTATTGCCTAAATCTGGCTATATGACTGTACAAGAGTATGAAAAAGAGTCTATGGCAAAAGATAAATCGCAAGGCACTGGTGAATATATCAAAAAAGTAGAAGATAGCAAAATGGTCTATGTACCACAACCACACTATAAATTAATCAGGTACAATAATCCTCCAGGAAGTCCTGAAATGCACCTTCACAGGAGTTTGTTGCACCAAAAACAAGAGCTTCCAACAGCTTTGATTGCGCCTGATGTTTCAATGATGATTCAGCCAATTGTAAGCTATTATTCCAAAACAAAATCAACAGATTGTGATGTGTACGTTGTTCCACTAAGACAAGGACAAACAGATGTTGACAAGGTTAAAAGTGCGAATATAGCGGCAAAAGACCCTAAACCAATATTTTCAACCGACAGAACATTAATTGAATACGGAACATTTAGAACTATTACGCCTATTGACTTTTCAGCAGATATGAGATACGTGGTTGCAAAAGAAAAAACTGGTAATGTCGAAGACGGTATTTGGCAAACAGAAATGCTTGTTTATGATTTTGTAACTAAAAAATCAATTAGAATATCTGAAATCCGAGAGGCTATTCGTTACTATTGGCGAACAACAAAGAATATGGATATAAAAGAACTTCGTTGGGATATTTACCCACTTGGGTTTTCGGTTAAAAATCCAGACAGAATCCTTGTTGCAGCCTATGCTTATGCTGGAAATCCTCCTAGATGTCTTGGCATTTGGAGCATAGACGTACGCGGAGAGCAAACTCGACTTGAAAGCGTTATGGATAACGGCATTGAAGTTAGTACTATTGGCTTGAAAATCGTAGAGGACGGAGTTATCGACCCTGAAAGTGTTGAAGCAGAGGCAAAATTAGCAGAAGCTTATGAAAAAGACAAGGCTAAAAACGAGAAAAAAGCTGAAAAAGAACGCAAAAAACAGTTAAAAAAACAATACAAAGAAGAAGTTAAACAAATCAAAAAAGAGTATAACGACTTGAAAAAAGAAGACGAAACAGGCGAAAGTCGGGGTGACAAGGTTCACAAGTATATTCCACTATACAAAATAAAGGGTGGAAAAGAAACTGCTGCAGACGATGCTATAAGAAGACCTTAAGCACACTGTAATTGTTGAGCTTCAGTCAAAATATTTTTAATCAAACGTCTTAAACGCACATTTTTAAAGGCTTTGATTAATTCTTCTTTAGCTTTTCTAGTTAAGTGTTTTATACGGCATTCCTCTTTCATTGCTTCTGATTTTGTATTAAATTCAGCCAAATATGCGATGCTCATTGGTTTATTGGCACGAGTATATTTTGCACCAGTGCCTGAAATATGTTTTAAGTAACGATGTTCAATGTCGTCTGTATAACCGCAATAATAAGTATTTCGGTCTGTTAACAACAAATAAGTATAATATTTTTTCTTATTCATAGATATTATGATATACTAAAACTATGATTAAGAACTCATTAAAATATACGAAAAACTATTATAGCTTGTCCGCCAAGATTAAATTAGCGTTGGAATACCTTGAGCAAAATGACCTAAAAGAGCGTGAAAACGGACGTTACGACATTTTAGGTGAGGAGATTTACATCAATGTTCAAGATTATACTTCAAAGCCTGAAACACAAGGTAAATGGGAAGCTCATAGGAAATATATTGACATTCAGTTCATGATTAAAGGTTCTGAAAAGATTGGAGTTGGTGAAATAGACAATTTCCAAACCTCAGAAGTTTATGATGAGTCAAAAGACCTTGAATTTCTTGAAGCAACAAACGATAAATATCAATTTATAAAAATGAAAGAAAATGATTTCATCATACTTTACCCTCAAGATGTCCACATGCCTCAAATAGCTATGGATACACCATCTTACGTTAAAAAAGCAGTTGTAAAAATAAGCATATAAAAACTCCAGATAAGCGAAATCGGTACACAAGAATTTAAATGCTTATCTGAAGCTCTTATCGCACAAGTGCGACAAACTTATAAATCTTAAATTTTTATACTACGGACTTTTTTATATGAAAATTAGCCGATAATTCGGCTCGTAACATGATAAAGGAGTATGGTAAGGTAAGTTATATAGGGAATAATATAAAGAATGGTTATATATAATAT
>CAVFBQ010000065.1:0-5924 GCA_963620455.1 uncultured Eubacteriales bacterium | reverse complement strand
AAAACCAAAAGAACACATTGTAAAAAGTGGAAATATAACATCTTATTTGAATACAAACGATGATGTACGTATGGGGGCCGCATTACGTCAAACAATTGAACATGAAGATGGTAAGGAATTTATTACATATACTTATAATGGTGAAAATTCTTATAAAAAAATGTCAATTAAAGGTGATATAAAATGTGTTACAATTGTTGTAGACGGTGAGACTATAGCATCGACTGCAACTCAATATAAAGATTTGAAAAAAGTTCAAACAATGCACGTTCGTAGTGATGGAAGTGCAACTCGTACTTTATATTATAATGATGAAAATAATGGCATTAAGTATAAATCGGTTGCAGATTCTGATGGTAATGTGACAGAAACAACTTTCAATGAAGAGGGTAGAAAGTTGCAGTCAGTTATCACAGATAAAAATGGAAAAGTTCAAGTCGCAAAATATGATGGTAAAGGCAATACGCTTGTTGTTGTTCAAAATGGTGAAACTTTCCAAAAAATCTGTAAAGAGTTTGATAGAACAAAATCAGAATTAATTCAATCAAACAAAGGTACAGTTCACTATAAAAATGGTGAGCCATACTTCATTGCTGGTGAGACTGCAAAAGTTGCAGGTGAATTTGCCCCTGATTATAAAGGTTTAAGAGGAAGAAAATCTTCAGAACAAGTAAAAGTTCAATATGCGCAAGATGAAGCTCAAAGAATTGCAAAAAGATTAAATGGGAAAGAAATAAAAGAAGTTTTAGTTGATAAAAATTACTCTGATTGGTATCAATATTCAAGAGAAATGTTAACAAAAGAAGGTATTTCAAAACCTACAAACGAACAAGTAAACGATAGAGCTAACGAGCTTAGAGTAATGAATCCAACTGTTGAAGTTCCTAAAAAAGGGGCAAAATTAACAGCTCTAAAAACTCAAGCAGAAATCAGCCGAGAAGAAGAATTAAAACGACAACAAGAAGCACAACAAACTGATGTTTCTCAAGGTGGTGCAAAACCTTCTAACACTCAATCTGCTGAAGAAAAACAAAAAACTCAACGCAAGGCTATTGCAACAAAACAGGGTAATGCAATAGCAACTAGTTTACACACTCAAATGCACGCTGCAACTTGGGACTCTGTTTCAAAACCGGAATTTCAAGCTGAATTAGGTAAAATTAATACTGGCAATGTTGTTGAAACATTAAGAGCTTATCAAAAACAATCTCCAGATGAATCCATGATGGAAGCTATTTGGGACGAAAAATCTAGTAAAACATTTGATTCTTCAAAAGATCCAAGAAAAACTGCAATTAATGGCATCACAAGCAAGTTACTACAAAGAGCAAAATCTGCAGGCATAGAGAAGTCTCATATTGCTAATTTCCAAAGAGAAATGAGCAAATATAATAATGATAAAGAAGGTGCAAGCCAAGTTATGTATGGCTTAATGCAAGCTATTGAAAGCAGAGAATCTATGTCAAATAAAGATATTCAATCTGCTCAATCTAGAACACCACAACAACAAAAAGTGGCAACAGTAACTTTATTAAACGCACAAGTTAATGGGGCAAGAAAAGATTTTCAAAATCAATTAGACTCTGATGGATGGGCAGGAAAAACTGTAGATTGGATGAGTGGAGCTTGGAATTCTAAAAATAGAGCAAAATTTGTAAAAGCAGATTTAAACGAAGCACAACATCAAGCAAATGAATTAGCTAGAACGAAAACAAATGCTGAATTCAAATCTAAATTTAAAGAAATTTATGGTGTAGAATTTGATCCAGTTCAAGTTGCAGGATATCAAAAAAAATCGGCTCAATACGAAAAAGCATCTGCACACCATTCTGTTGAGACATCTTTCAATTCTAAAATGAAACACTTGATGTCTAGTACACATTTGCGTGAAGAGAGCTACTATCAAGTAACTCCATTTGCTGGTGGTGGACAAAATGTAATTACCGCGACAAAAGAACAAGTTTATAAAAGAGAACTAAACAATTTTGCAAACTTCTTAGGTATGGGTAATTCAAAAGCTGGTTTACAACAAATCAATGAAGAAATGAAAAAAGCTGGCATTGATCCTAAAACTGCATCAATGGATAAGAAATATGAATTTTTATCAAAACGAGCAAAATCTTGTAGTTCATTGTTACATCAACAAACAATGCAAGCAACAGGTGGAAAGAAATTCAGTCAAGTAAAAAGTGAATATGAAAGCTCTTACACAGCGACATTTGGTACAAAAAACGATGTTGCGAAACGTGTTAGAGATTATAATGCATCACAGGAAACAGGTGCCTATGTATTAAAACAAGGTATTAAAACTGCTGGAGCTGTCGTAATTGGTGTTGCAACTGGTGGTACAGGTTTAGTTCCATTATTAGCAGCAGCAGGGGCTCAAGCAACATTATCTTTTGCCGTTGATGCGTCAGACTTAGCTACATCTAAAAAAGGTGGTACTACTGAACAATACTTAGAAGCAGGTAAAACAGCAGTCGTTCAAGGTGTTTCACAAGCTGTTAGTGGGGTAAGCACTGCAGTTATTAAGTCATCAACTTTATCTGCAACTTCAAAAGTACTATTGAGTACAGTTACAGATACTGGTATTGATATGGGTACGGAATATATTAATACTGGAAAAGTTACTTTAGAAAATACATTAATGTCTGCGTTTATGAACGGTGCAGGACACACAATTGGCGCTGTAGTAGAACATAGAGCAAATCAAAAAGAATTAAATAGAGCATTTGAAATTGATGAAAGTAAACTGACTGACAAAAACTCAGGTTGGTTAGGTGCTACAACAGACGAACATCATAGATATAGAACAGATTTAACAGGAAACGAAGCTGGAAATCTTCCTACATCTAGAGCTTATGTTGGCAGAGGTATGGAAGTTCAATCAGGTGATGTCAA
This sequence comes from uncultured Eubacteriales bacterium, assembly GCA_963620455.1. Classification (GTDB taxonomy): domain Bacteria; phylum Cyanobacteriota; class Vampirovibrionia; order Gastranaerophilales; family Gastranaerophilaceae; genus UBA6984. The sequence goes on along the minus strand of CAVFBQ010000065.1, from coordinate 3,023 downwards.
AGGTGTTTCTTATGACGTAAAAATGTCGCAACACAAAGAATCTGTAGCTGATGTTGAAAAATTATTTGGTAATCCTCAACAATATAAAGAATCTGTGTTAGAAGAATTTGAAAGACGTATTGCGAAAGGTGAAAAAATCACATATAATGATGTAATTGTAGAAAGACAAGCATCTTCTGAATTTCAAAAAGGTTTAGTAAAACTTGAAGATAGGTTTAGAGCAAGTGGCACTGCAGGCTCTGGTATTCAAGGTGAAAACGTAAAAAGTTGGGGTACCTTCAAGGATAACGAAAAAGTAAAAAAAATGGGCTTAGACAATCGTTTGGATATTGTTCAAGATGCAGGTAATATAGCAGGCATGGCTTATGGTGATAGAGAAATTAATTTGAATGGTTGGAAACAACAAACTCAAGTTTCTGCTAGCAATGGTTTCCACGCAAAAGCCCTTGAAAAAGACGGTGTCGTAATGGTTGTCTTCCGTGGTTCCGACGATATGGGTGACTTAAGAGTTGACCATCAAATGATTTCTGGTAAGTTACCAGATCAATTCCAAAATGCTGTTGATTTTATGGAACAAGTTAGAGCTGCAAATCCTAATAAGAAAATTGTTGTTACGGGTCACTCTTTAGGTGGTGCCTTAACTGAATTAGTTTCATCTAAATATGATGACGTTTTAGGTATTTCTTTTGATGCAGTTGGTACTAAAAAAATCGTCAGTGCTACTAAAGGTTTGACTGATAATAAAAATACAATTAACTATGTAGTACATGGTGATATTATATCTAATGCATCAGAGCATGTTGGTAATGTAACTCTTGTTAACGAAGTTGCAGATGTAACAAAAGGCGGTAAAATCCAAAGTCCACATGCAATAGGTAACTTCTCTGGCACAAACAACACTTCTCTACAAGGTGTTGAAGCAGGTATGGTTCAACGCACACTTGATGCTGCTGATGTGGCAAGAACTCAAGCGGCAGCTAAAGGCTTAACTTTAGATAGCGCAATTGCAAGGTCTGCAAGCGGACAAGTTTCATTTGATGACAAAACATTCAAGAAAATTCAAAAACAATTTGCATCTGATGTAAATGCATTAAATGTTGACCTAAAGGCTATGCAAAGACAAATTGATGCTGTTACTGACCCCGCTCAAAAATTTGCATTACAAAAAATCTTAGACAAGAGAAAATTTGACATTACTGTAAACACAGATATTAAATCTCGTACAACAGTTTTACAAAAAATGTCAGGTGATCAAGTTAATGAAATTTTAGCTAGAGATTATGGTTTCACAGAACCAGGTTTCTTAGGTGGTGACACACCATCAGCTTTAGTGCAAACAGATAAACCTACAAAATTTGTTCGTGTATATAATGATGGTGCACCAGTAAAAGAAGGCGAATGGTCATCATTTGCAAAAGGTGCTTGGTTAATGCCTTATGATGAAATCGAAGGCTTAACAGCTGCTCAAATTAAGGATAAATTTGCTCTTCCTGCAACACCTAGATATGTTGTAGAAGTAGAAGTTCCAGAAGGTGTTCAAATGTTTACTGGTAAATGTAACCCACTTGAAGGTTGGGGTAACGGAGGAGGAACTCAATACTTCTTGATAGGTGACAAAAAACCAAAAATTTACGGTGGAATGAAAGCTTTACCGCAGTAGTGAATAAAAGGATAAAAAATGGCAGAAATTAGTTTTGAAGAAAATAAATTAAATATAAATGACAAGTCAATATCTTTTGATTTGAATATTTATAGTGCAATTACTTTAGATGACAAAGTTATAGTTATGTTTGATGTGCCTAATGATAATCCAACGATGGAAAATATTATTGCCTTTAATTTTGAGGGACAACCCATTTGGACAGTTCAACCATTCAAAGAAAAATTTCCAGAAATTAAAATGACAACACCTTACGTTGGTATGTTTAAACGTGAAGATGGAAATATTAATGCAACTAATTTTTATGGTATTTGCGTAGAAATTTCAACAAAAGATGGTAAAATTTTATCAAAATCAACTGCAAGATAATTGTAAAATTTTTTGCTAAAATTTTTTCTTGAAAAAACTTAACAAAAAGTATAAATAAACAATTCTAATGGTTGACAATCCTTTTTGCTTGTTGTTATATAGATAGTACAATAACACTTAGCTGTATTTTTGTGCTGAAAAGTTCAACTAAGGTTTAGGCGAAAAATTAATAAATCATATATAAGGAGAAATTATGCCAACAATCAATCAGCTTGTACGTCGCGAACGTAAAAAGCTAGTAGACAAAACAAAATCACCAGCCTTGATGGAATGCCCTCAAAGACGTGGTGTTTGCACAAGAGTTTATACAACAACTCCTAAAAAACCAAACTCAGCACTTAGAAAAGTTGCCAGAGTTAAGTTAACAAACGGATTTGAAGTAACTTCATACATTCCTGGTATCGGACACAATCTACAAGAACACAGTGTTGTTCTTATCCGTGGTGGTAGGGTTAAAGACCTTCCAGGTGTTAGATATCACATCATCCGTGGTACTTTAGATACTGCAGGTGTTGCAAACAGAGCACAAAGCCGTTCTAAATATGGTGCTAAACGTGCTAAAGGAGGTAAGTAATGTCAAGACGTTCTAAACCAGCAAGAAGAATCCCTGTTGCTGATCCAATGTATAACAGCGTAGACGTATCAAAATTCATCAACAGAATTATGCGTCGTGGTAAAAAATCTTTAGCTGAAAGAATCTTCTATTCAACTTTAGAAAGAATTAAAGAAAGAACTAACGAACAACCGATGGAAATTTTCGAAAAAGCATTAACAAATGCAACTCCATTGTTAGAAGTTAAAGCTCGCCGTATCGGTGGTTCTACTTACCAAGTACCTTTAGAAGTTAAAGCTGACCGTGGTTTCGCTCTTTCTTCATCTTGGTTAATAGCAGCTGCTAAAAACAGAAGCGGTAAATCATTCATTGATAAATTAACAAGCGAATTAATTGATGCTTCAAACGGTGCTGGTCAAGCATGCAAAAAACGTGAAGATA
>CAVFBQ010000064.1:0-9837 GCA_963620455.1 uncultured Eubacteriales bacterium | reverse complement strand
AGCCTCATTTCACAAAAATACCACACTTCCCGTGCAAACCAAACTACTCATTAAACTACAACAACCCGAGAGGTCCTTTAATAAAACCTATGCCCACATTTGTAAAATGTGAGCATAAAAAATAGCAAGACTCGGGATCGAACCGAGGACCTCCCGGGTATGAGCCGAGCGCTCTCACCAGCTGAGCTATCTTGCCATTTCTTTCAAAATATTTAATTGTCAACCTTACGGCTGTAAATCTATTCTGCCACAAACAAATTTGAATTTCAAGTATTTTTATTGAAGTCCGTTTAATCTGTTTTCTGGCTCTGTCATGTTTGTAATACGTAAACCGAAATTATCTTCAATTACTACAACTTCACCATGCGCAATCAATTTTCCATTTGCATAAAGTTCTACTGGTTCACCCGCAATTTTTTCAAGTTCAATGATTGAACCACGAGTTAGTTCCAATACTTTTTTAACAGGTAGTGTTGCACGACCTAATTCTACTGTTAGTTGTAATTTAATATCTAACAAGTTGTCTAAGTTTTTTGAAGCTTCGCCAGATGCATTTGGGGCATCATCAAATGAAGCAAACTTAACTGGCTGTACGGTAACAGTATCATTTTTTTTGGGGGCTTCATAACCCTCACCAATCAATGGTGAATCGTTCATACCGAACATGTCATTACCCTCGTCAACATCATTTGAAGGTGTAAATGAATCAACAAAGTCATCATTACCTTCAAGATTGTTAACTTCGCCTAGATTTTCAATGCTATCATCAAAATTTAAGCCATTATCTTGAGAACTAGTGTCACCTAAATTAGCATCTAAATCGTCGCCAAAAGTTAAATCATCATCTTGTGGCATTTCTGGTTTAAAATTATCAAAATCGTCATTTTCAAGCATTATGAAAATCCCTTTCCTTATAGTTTACCTTTTTCATAGTAGTGTTTTAACAAATCCTTTTGGTGATCATAAACCTCTGTAATTTTAACACAAACTTTGTCTTTCAAAGTTCCTGGACGGGCAAAATATTTCTTTTCGCCGTTTACTTTAACAATCAAGTCGTCAGTTGTTTGGGTATCTAGTTTAATAATGTCACCTTCTTTTAGGTCTAAAAATTCTTCTAAAGAAATATCCGTAGATCCAAATAACACGCTTAAATCAACTTTTGAAGTATTCAATTTGTCAATCATTTTTTGACGTTCTTCAGTAGTAGCAATAATACCTTTTGTTTGGAAAATATGTTGTGTAGACAAGTTACCCAAAACAGTTTCTAATACAGGATAAGGAAAACATAAACTAATTAAACCGAAGTATTTGCCTGCAATTTGAACTTCAAACGTAATCAAAGCTACGATTTCACCTGTTGAAGCAACTTGAACCATTTGGTAATTGTTATCCAAACCAACAACGTTACCTTGAACGGGAACTATGTTACTCCAAGCACTTTCTAAGGCTTTTACAATTCTTTCTATAACCTTTTTTGACAAGGCTTCTTCAATATCTGTTAATTCGCGTTGTTTGTATTCACTTAAGCCTATGCCACCAAGCATACGGTCAACAATACAAGACAAAACTTCAAAACTAACCCCTAAAAGAATTTGTCCCGGTAATGGGTTTAGTTCAAAGATACCGATTGTCATAGGTGACGGCATAGAACGAATAAACTCGTCATAAGTTAATTGGTCAGTTGAAACAACTTCAATTTCAATACGCATACGAAGATATGCAGTTAAAATCAACGAAATTTGCCTAGAAAATTCTCTGTGCAAATCTTGTAATGCTCTTAAGTGATCTTTCGAAAATTTATCTGGACGACGGAAGTTATAAAGTTTGTAACCTTTTTTATAATCTCCTGAATCATCTTCATTAAATACGGCAGAATCAGCGATATCACTGTCGTATATATCGCTGGAATATAAATCATTTTGATTTTTGTTATAATCTACCATTTTACCTCATTATTGAATAATGAATTGACCGAAGCTAACTCTGATAACTTCTCTTTCACCTGCAAATATTGCATTTACATCTTCTGTAATCTGTTCTTTAACTAATTCTTTACCTGCTGCTGTTGAAATTTCATCGGCAGTTTTGCTTGAGAAGTTTGAAATAACTGCATCTCTGATTGCTGGTTTATATTGAGCCATTTCGGCTTCAATACGTTTCACAGGATCATCCTCTTCACCATGACCACCATGTCCACCTTTTTCTTCTTGAGGTGCATTCAAATCAGGGTCAGTTGGGATTTTTGACAATTCCAATACAACGTTAACTTTCAAATATTTCTTTTGACCTGGGTCATTTAAGTTTAAAATAAAATCACCTAAATCAACAATAATACCTTTTTGGACTTCTTCATCTTCTGCTGTAACAAGATCCGATTCAGAATCTTGAGTTGCTGTTATTGCATTAATTTTTTTATTTAACAAGTTTTCTTGCAACAAGTAATTAACACCAATCAAAAGCACACAAATTAAAATTGTAGAAATGATGTTAATTAAAACAAGTTTCAAGTTATTATCAATAGGAACTTTCACAAGTTCGTCATTTTCTTTTGGTTTCATATCTTTTTGTTGTGGTTTAGACATACTTATCTCCAAATTTATTCTTTGTTCAAAATAATTATATCAACTCTTCGGTTCAACAATCTTCCACCAGTTGATGTATTATCTGCAATTGGCATGTACTCACCATAACCAACTGCGGAAATTCTATTTGGTGTAATCCTGCTTGATTTAAGCATATAAGCAATAATGTTAGTTGCTCTTGCTGTTGACAATTCCCAGTTTGAAGGAAATTGCGCATTGTGGATTGGCGTTGAATCCGTATGACCTTCTACCATAATTTTGTTATCTATCCCTGATAGAATTTGTATAATTTCGTCAACGGTTTTATACGCATCCTTCTTTATTATAGCAGAACCCTCATCAAAAAGTACCGAGTTATTAAGTCTAATAACCAATCCTCGAGGGTTTTTAAGGAACTTTACATTCTCATTTTTAAGTAAATTTTCATCAAACAGCTTTTCTAACGATTCCTGTTGCTGAACGTCCTCCATTGCAATATTTTCAAGGATTTCAATGTTATGTTCAGCAATCATTTTTGCTTGATATTTCGTAACATTTTGTGACACTGCGAACAAAACCATAAACAAAGCTAAAAGCATGGTCACTAAATCCGCATAAGAAACCACCCAACGATTAATATAGTCTTTAGAATTTGAATAATAATCGTTTCGCACTACGTTCTACCTCCTGAGCGCAAGGGCTTATGGTGAAAACGGTAGTATGCAATTAATTTTTCCTCAATCACTGCTGGATTTTCTTGCATTTGTATTGATATAATTCCTTGCAAAACAAGTTCTTTAAGTAAAATTTTATCTCTAGTTTTTTGTTTTAAGTTACCTGCAATTGGTAAGAAAATAAGGTTTGCAAATCCAACACCGTAAAGCGTTGCAACAAAAGCAGTAGCAATACCTACACCAACTACTTGCAAGTTTTGAATATCTTGCATAACTTGGATTAAGCCTATTACGGCACCAACAACTCCAAAAGTTGGAGCATAACCACCTAAAGCTTCAAATACACGAGAGGAAATAATTTCTTCCTCCTCCTCATAAGCAATTTCCGCTGACAAAATATCATAGACAAGTGTTGGATTATCAACATCAATTGCCAACTGCATACCTCTTGCCAAAAATGGATTTGAAACTTGATTTAAAAATTCTTGAACAGCTAAAAGTCCGTTTCTACGCGAAAAATATGCAATTTGAATAATCTCTTCTAAAATTCTTTTTGAATCGTCTTCAACTTTAAAAAAAACCTCGCCCACACTTTTAAAAGCGCGCTTTAGTGTAGTAAAATTAAAGTTTAATAAAGAGGAGCAAAAACTTCCACCTATAACAATACAAAATGCCACAGGTTGAATAAGCATACGTAGCGAACCACCGTCAAATTTTTCACTTGCAAAAACAAGTATTATTCCAAAAGTTAGAGCAAAAACTGCTGTAAAATTCATTGCATACTCCTTTAAAAATATTATTTCACATGACAAATATTAGGGCAAATGCTTAATATTTATTATTTAAACGGTTATAACAATATCAACTCTTTTATCGTGAGGCTCAACTGGCAATTCCTCAATTAACAACTCCTTAGGTAATGCCACAACTGTCTTTGCATTAGTTTTAGTAATCAATCTGTCATAAAAACCTTTACCATAGCCTAATCTGTAATTATTCGCATCTACCATTAAAGCTGGGACAATGATTAAATCAATAGACTTAGGTGTTACAGGGTGAGTTTTAGGCTCTTTAACTCCATTTTTTTTAATCTCTAGCTTATCACCTTTTTTGTATGGGCAAACATTCAAATTAAGTCCTGTCATACGTGGCAAAAAGAAGTTTTTATCTTCGGCTAAAAGTTCCAATAAATCCATTTCATATTTTAGAGGATAAAAAATCATTACATTTTGTGCATTTTTGAACTCTTCAAGCGCTCTTATCTCATCACAAACCAAATGACTAATTTGTTTTATGTCCAGTTCTTTTCTAATCGCTTTTGCATTTTTTCGTAATTCTGTTTTCTTTAGCATATCTTAAAGTGTTTTTATAAAATCTACAATTTCCTTCACTGAGGTTGAATCTTTAACAACAAAAAATTCTTTACCAGTTTGCAACTTTACATAGGTCAGATTTTTTCCGTCCAAAAATGCTTCCGAGAACGGTTTTAACATAATTGACGGAATAATAGTAATATCTGATTTTTCATCTTTTATAGCATTAATTAAATCATCCGATGTAATCAACCCTGCAACCGTAATATTTTGTCCCCAATAAGTTGATTTAACAGGAACACACTTACATGTTAGTCCTTTAACATTTTTATTCAATTCCTCGCAAACAAAACTTATTGCTCTTTCTGCGGCATAAGAGGTTGCAAATGTAATGCTTGTTTCATTTTTAACCTTTTTAGGCAATTTAAAAGTTTTAAATTCATCAATTAAAAGTCTTAAAGAGCCCACACCATCGCTTAATTGAGAGAAATTTCCGTAATATTCCGCAGGTGGAATGTCTTTTCCTGCAAGTAAAAAGAATTCATCTGAACAACAAACACCTTTATATTTTGAAGAAATTTTCAAAGTTTCTTCTGCAACTTTTTTATCAACTTTACGCAATACGTTGTCTTTTCTGAAATGAGTTAACCCAACTGGAACAATCGCAACAGATAAAACCGCATCTCCTAGTGTTTTTAAATCCTTCAATGTACGTTCTAATTCTGCACCGTCATTGTGATCTGGACATAAAACGATTTGACAATGAAATGGAATATCCTGCTCTTTAAGCCAGCTTAGGTTCTCCATAATCTTACCCGCGTTAGGATTTCTAAGCATTTTTACACGCAATTCAGGGTTTGTCGTATGAACGGAAACATAAAGAGGTCCTAAATGCATTCTTACAATTCTGTTTTTATCTTCCTCTTTCAAGTTTGTAAGTGTCACATAAGTTCCTTGTAAATATGACAACCTGTAATCATCGTCCTTGATATAAAGAGTGTCACGCAAACCCTCTGGCTGTTGATCTACAAAACAGAATAGGCAATGGTTCAAGCAAGGTTTAATTTTGTCAAAAACTGCCAACTCAAAAATTATTCCTAAAGGTTCGTCAAAATCTTTTTCAATTTCAATATCTTCAAGCTCACCATTCTTCTTTTTTATAGAAAGAGTTAAAAATTCTGATTTACAATAAAAATTATAATCTATCAAATCTTGTAATTTGCAATCATCAATCGCAAGAATTTCATCACCTGATTCAATCTCGATTTCATCAGCAATAGAGCCTAATTCAACATCACTAACTATTGCGGGCATTCTCTTTCTCCAAGGTTTCGATTAAAGTTACAAAATTTTGATATTCACACAATGCATTATCCAAAACAACTCGTTGATAGAACGAAAGATGAAGATAATCATCATTCAAAATATTTTCTGCTAAAAATTTATGTTCTAAAGCTCTTGTTTTAATTCTCAACAACAAGGCACTTGCTTCGTCATCAGATAGAAAACTTGCACAAGAAATTTTTATTCTTGCATTTGAAAAGAATTGTAATGGATTTTCTGACAAATCGTCTAAAATCAAGCGTTTTAATTCCTCGCTACCTTCTGTTGTAATAGAATAAAATCCTGATTGTTTTCCACCTTCTGACATCGCACGGCGAGAGCGAATAAACCCAGAAGCTTCTAGTCTTTTTAATGCTGGCTTAATTGCTCCGAAACTTGGCTTTGTATATGCACCAAAAACTTCTGAAATAGTTTTTTGTATTCCATACATCGTTGATTCGCATTTTGTCAAAACAAATAAAATAATTAGTTCTATCATACTTTTATCTTAGCATAAACTTGTAGAAATTTAATGTTTAGATTAAAATAATAATGTATTTAGATTTTAAGAATAGCAGATTTAATGGAAAACTTAGCAGAAATTACAGAAGAACAAATTAAAAATATCGTTAAAGAAACAAAATTACAGCATATTGCAATAATTATGGATGGTAATCGCCGTTGGGCAAAAGAAAAAGGATTACCCTCTGCAATGGGACACAAAAAAGGTGTTGATGCACTAAAAACAACACTTAGAACTTGCGATAATTTTGGTATCAAATATTTAACTGTCTACGCATTTTCAACTGAAAATTGGAACAGAAAAAAAGAAGAAGTTGATTTTTTAATGGATTTGTTTGGTCAAACTTTGAAAAAAGAAACAAGAGAAATGCATGAAAAAAATGTTGTAATTGAATTTATTGGAGATTTGACAAAATTAAGCGCTAATTTACAAAAAATCTTAAATAATTCACGTGAACTAACAAAAAACAACACTGGCGTACATTTGCAAATTGCTTTCAACTACGGTTCGCGATTAGAAATCTTACAAGCCGTTCAAAATATTATTAAAAAAGGTGTTAAGGCAGAAGATGTAAACGAAGAACTTATTTCTTCTGAACTATATACAGCAGGCGCTCCTGACCCTGATTTATTAATTAGAACAGGTGGAGAGATGAGAATTTCAAACTACCTTTTATGGCAAATCGCATATTCAGAATTTTATGTAACACAAAAATTCTGGCCTGAATTTGATAAAAAAGCGCTAGAAGATGCTGTTTTAGAATTTAACAGACGACAAAGAAGATTTGGAGTTTAATAATGAAAATAGTTTTTGCAACATCAAATCAGCATAAACTACAAGAATTAAACGCAATTTGCGCAGGTTCAGGTATTGAATTTATTTTACCAAACGAAGGTTTTGCCCCAGTTGAAGACGGTTCTACATTTGAAGAAAATTCATTAATTAAAGCAAAAGAAGCTTACAGAGTTTCTAAAACTTATTGTCTTGCTGACGATTCAGGGCTTTGCGTTAATGCGTTAAACGGTGCTCCGGGTCTATATTCCGCAAGATATGCAGGAACTCAAGATGAAAAAATTGAAAAACTGTTGAATGAACTTAAAGGAATTGAAGACAGAAAAGCGAAATTTGTTTGCTGCGTAACACTTCTAAACGAAAAAGGTGAAATGATTTTTCAAACAATTGGAGAATGTCACGGTTCAATAGTAAAAGAGCGAAAAGGTGTTAACGGCTTTGGTTATGACCCTATTTTTAAACCGAACAACTACAATTGCACAATCGCAGAATTAAGCGAAGAAGAAAAAAATAAAATTTCTCACAGAGGAAACGCATTAAAAAAATTTTTGGAATTTATACACAAAAATTTTAATATTACGTAAAAACAAATGATTAAAAAATTTGTTGATTATATAATTGAAACATAAATATCATTTTGAAAGGATAAAAATCTTATGATTAGCAACGAAGTATACGAAAAGTTAGAACGTGTGATTAACCCAACACACGACATCAAATTATTCTCAGGACGCTCAAATCCAAAACTAGCGCAAGAAATTGCAGAAGCTTTAGGTACAAGCGTTGGACCAATGATTATTAAGGATTTTGCAGACGGTGAAATTTATGTTCAAGTAAAAGACAGTGTTCGTGGAGATGATGTTTTCATCGTTCAACCTCTTTGCAAACCTGTAAACCAAAACTTAATGGAATTGCTAATCATCATTGATGCATTTAAACGTGCTAGCGCAAAAACAATTACAGCAGTAATTCCATATTATGGTTACGCTAGACAAGATAGAAAAACCTCTGGTCGTGAAGCAATCACAGCAAAATTAGTTGCTGACCTACTTACAACAGCAGGTTGTACAAGAGTTTTAGCTGTAGACTTGCACTCAGGTCAAATTCAAGGTTTCTTTAACATTCTTGTAGACCACATTTTTGCAACTTCAATTCTTGTAAAATACATCAAGGGCTTAAACCTAGATATGGACGAATGTGTTGCCGTTAGCCCTGACACAGGCGGTGTACAAAGAACTAGACACTTTGCAAAAGATTTAGGTTGCCCTCTTGCAATTATTGATAAACGCCGTGACAAACACAATGAAGCTATTGCAAACTGCGTTATCGGTGACGTTAAAGGCAAAAATTGCTTGATGTTTGACGATATCATTGATACAGCAGGTTCAATCACTGAAGCTGCTAAACTTCTTAAAAAAGAAGGTGCTAAAGATATTTACGTTTGCGCTATTCACCCTGTATTCTCAGGTCCAGCAGTTCAACGTTTGACAGATGCGCCTATCAAGGAAGTTATAGTTACAAACACAATTCCACTAGATACAGAAAAATTACCAGAAAAAATCAAACAACTTTCTGTTGCTAACCTTTTAGGTCAAGCTATTTCTCGTATCCACGATGATGAATCAATAAGCTCTTTATTCGGTTTTGAAAAAGAAATGAAAGTATAAAATTCAAATAAAAAAGAGGCGCGGTGTTTTCGACACCGTGCCTCTTTTTTATCTAATTCTTTTTTGGAGTAGGTTTTGCTTTTGCATTTCTAAAATATTGTTCTGTCCAAGTCACAATTGCATTTTGAAATTCTGGGTGTTGTTTTAATATTAACATTCCACTGTTTCCAGTTTCAGCATTTGCAACATCGAAAGTTCCTTGCGCAAACCTTGCCAATTTAACTTGTTGCTCCATATAATATTTATCTGTTTTGCTTGCAATTGCCAATATTGGAGTTTTGCCAATTTCAGTTAATACAACTGGAACATACAAGCCCTTAAACTCCATTGATGGCGCTAATAGAACTAAAGCTCTTGGTTTAATTTTCATCTTTCTTGCAACAATAATAGCTGTATTGGCGCCAATATCACTACCGACAAGTGCATAGTTTACGAAGCTTGGTTTCATTGTTTGCTTTTCAATATATTGAATTGTTTGAATTACATCGTTTGGATATTGTTCAAAATCTTCATTTTTAAAGTTTCTCCAAGAACGTTGATGAAAACTCTTGTCATAAACACTTTTGCCATGTCCTCTAAGGTCAATTCTTAAAACCGCATAGCCTTGTGCATTAAATTTTTCTTGTAAGCTTATCCAGTAAGTGCTGTTATAACCTAGCGCATGCAACATAATGATAGTGGGATAACCCTTCATCTTTGTCTTTGGATAACTCAAATATGAACGAATAAGATGTCCATCACGTGTTTGAACCGAAAACTCACGTTCTGTATAAAGTTTTTTGGTCTTTGTTGCCTTTGCTTGAGCTGCAAAAACTGTTTGAGCGCTAAATACAAAAACTAAAGTTAATATTGCAACAAGAAATTTTTTCATACATTTAATCCTTCCAAATTTAATTTTATTATAGTATAAATTTGAAATATTACAAATGTTACAATTTTTTCTAAATTTGAAATCTCAGAGAAAATTATATGTTTATATATATG
>CAVFBQ010000063.1:0-5154 GCA_963620455.1 uncultured Eubacteriales bacterium | reverse complement strand
CTACTACAACGAAAATTACAATTAATGCTATAATGGCGATTTTTTTCTTATTCATCTATTTATTATCCTTTTGTTCTTGAGATTTATCAAGTTTTGCGATTTCTAACTCAACTTTTGCTCTAGCTACGTTATAATCAAAAATTAATTTTACATAGCTTTCTTGAGCTTTATTATAATTCACGATTGCGTCTTGAACTTCTAGGAAGTTGCCTAAGCCAACTTCATATCTGCCCATTGCAAGTTCTAAGTTTTCAAATGTTTGTTTTACTGAAACTTCCGTAAGTGGAATTTTCTTTTCTAATTGAACCATATTTACATAAGCTGTTTGAACGCTAAAATAAATATCTTTTTCTATTTTGTCGATAGCATTGTCTGCAACATCTAATTTTGTTTTAGCTTCTTCGATTTTGTATTTGATATCCATTGCGTTAATTGATGTAAAATCAAGTATTCCAGCAATTTGGAAAGAATTTTTCATTGTGCTTGCAGCATTAAGCCCATAAGTTCCTTTTGCTTTCAAATCTGGCAAGTATTGTATTCTTTGATATTTTAATTCTTGTCTTAAAGCATCTCTGACTGCAATGTATGAGCGCAAGTCTGGACGATTTTCTTTTGCAAGAGCAATTGATTCGTTTAATGTATATGGGAATTTTTTAACTTTGTAATTAATATCAATTAATTCGTTTTTTTGTACACTTGTTTGGTAACTAGCGCCTTCTGCAAGTTCAGGGGCTTTGAATTGTTTTACTAAATCTTGGTCAAAGTTCTTCAGTGCAACTTCTGCATATTTATTTGCGAAATTAAATGATTCAATTTTCTCAATTGAATATTTTGGAGAACTTTGAATATACATTGAATTATTCAATGCAATTACTGCTGCATCGTATGTATTTTGCGCAGTTACATAACTAATTTTTGCATCGCTCAAATAAACTTCAGCGTTAACCAAGTCGATTTTAGATTTCAAACCTTCTTCAAAATAGGCTTTTGTTTGTTGATATTGACGTTCGTTAACTGAGATATTAGCTTCTTGAACCTTCATATTTGCAGTTGCTGCTAAAACTGCATAATAATTTGTTTTTACGTTAAAAATAGTTTTGATTATTTCGTAATTTAAATCAAAGTCTGCAGCAATCTTGTTTAATTTTGCTTTCTTAATTTTTGTTCCAACCTTACCAAAACTAAAAATTAATTGGCTTAAAGATGCGTTCAATCCATAAGAATTGTCGTTGACTGAGCTTCCGTTATTATTGCTAAAATCTCCGTAATAACCGGTACCAAGAGTTAATGATGGAAAGTAAGAGGCTTTAGATTGACCTAAAAGAGCGTTTGCTTGTCTAACTAAGTTTTTGTATTTTTTAATTTCAGGGCTATTAGTTAAAGCAATTCTGATACAATCTTCTAGAGATAAAACTGCATCATCTTGAATTTCAACGTTAGCTTCCATTCGCGATTGTTCTTGTTTTGTTGAGTTTCCCTTAATTTCTTCTTTTGATATAGCATTATTAGCTTTATTTTTTTGCACATCTTCAATCGCGTATGCGCAGTTGCATAGTGCGAAAATAGCAATAAATAATGTTAATATTTGTGCAATCTTTTTCAAAGAAAACAAAATCCTTCCTCTATGTACAACATTATATTTGATACATAAGGAATTTGCACTTTTTTAACTATATTTTTGTAGATATATTAAGTGTTGAAAATTCTGTCACCAGCATCGCCCATTCCTGGTACAATATAGCCCTTTTTATTGATACCATCATCAACTGCAGCTGTGATGATTTCAACTTCTGGGAATTCTCTTTGTATGTTTTCTATACCTTCTGGAGCTGCCATAATGCAGATACATTTGATATTTGACATTGGAATTTTCTTATCTGCATATAATCTAATTGCTTCAATTAAAGAGTTACCTGTTGCAAGCATTGGGTCAGTGATGTAGATATAGAAGTTTTCTGGATTTGGAGCTTCCATAGGCACTTTGTTGTAATACCAAACTGGTTTTAAGGTCTTTTCATCTCTGTACATACCAATGTGACGAATGCAAGCTTGTGGCAATATATCAATAGCTTCATCTGTAAAAATTAAGCCTGCTCTTAATATTGGTGAAATGATGATGTTGATATCTTCTTTTATTGTTTTGAATGTTGTAGTTTTGATTGGTGTTTCAATTTCTTTTTCTATTAGTGGCAAATTTTTTGCTGCTTCATATAAAAGTACACGTGTAATTTTTCTTGTAGCAAGTCTTACACCTTGGCTATCAGTGTTTTTGTCACGCATTGTACATAAGTTTTGAAAAATTACGGGGTTTTCGATAATTCTTACTAAATCTTTGTTCATTTATTCATACCTCTTTTTCTAATATTATCTTTTTGTCCTATTTACTTTCTTTTGTGTTTCATCAAGCCAAAAATCAGTAACATTAAGCATATCGCTAATAGGCTTTTCAAATTTTGTTTTTTCAGTTTTTGAAAAAGCTCTGCCAATTGAGTCTGTAAAGCTTGTACATTGAAACGTAATTGCAGAAATTTTTTCCATCATGGAGTCTAAAAGGCTTAATGCTGCACCAATTCTGCGTGGTTGTTGTATTTCAAAAGTTGGAGAATCTTCAGGAACTTTATCTTTTGGTGTGTAAATCTCTATTGATTTAGAACCTCCAAGTCCTGTAAATTCAACTGTAACCTTTGAACCTTTTGGAATTGAAATTCCATCTTGATTAATTATAAAGTCTACAAAAACCATGTCGTTAATGATTTTTACCTTTCTAACGTATCCAATATGAATACCCATCATTCTGACTGGTGAGCCTTTGATGATACCGTCAACATCTTGCAAAAATATTTGATATGTTTTGTAGTGGTTATAATTTTGTTTTAAAACTACACCAATCCCAATAATAAACACTATTAATAAAAACCAAATAGAAAGTTCAATGAACTGTGCTAATTTTTTATATTTGGTTTTATCGTTAAAGTTTATCATTTCTATTAATTAGCCTTTTTTTAATTCTGAAAGGGTTGGGTCTAGTAGTCTTCTACCTAATCCTTCAAAATATACTGAGCAAAGTTTTTTACTTCCGTAATTGATTATTTTTTCAATACGACCAGTTCCAAATTCTTTGTGAACAACAACATCTCCTTTGTCGTATTCAATATTTACATTAGAACCAGTTTTTGCTGGGTATATAGGAACAACCTCTTTTTCTTGTAAATCTTCTTCTGTAATATTATATTTTGTTTTTATATCTTGAGGTTCTTCTTCTCCTTGAATAGTAGCTTCTTCCTCAATTATATCGTTTTCATCAGGTTGAATTTCATCTAGGTATGAATCATCTTCTTCGCTTTGAACTTCTTGTTCAAGGGGGTCAAATGAATTTTCTTCAATTATTTCAGGAATGTCATCTTGTACTTGATTGTCATACATGTCAACATCCTGAATTTGGTCTAAATCTTCTTCGGTTAATTGATTTGCTGGGTCATCAACATTTATAATACCTGAATTTTGTTGCGTTTGTGGAATATCCTGTGTTGGATTTTCTACTGGCATATCTTGTGGTTCAATTGATTTGAAAATTTGTGGTGAAACCTCACTAGGTGCTTGTTGTTGAGATTGTTGACTTGTTTGTGGTTGTGCAGATTGTATTGGTTGAGTTGCAAATGGTTGTTGCGAATTCTGCATAAAAGGTTGGGCCATATATGGTTGTTGCATTTGAGGGTACGGTTGCATATATGGTTGATTATACATAGGTTGTGCAAACATTTGTGGTTGAGGGAATATAGGTGGTTGTTGTGGATAGAATATCTGCGGTTGTTGTGGGTACATTTGTGGATAAACCATCTGTGCCATTTGTTGTTGGAACATTTGTTGAGTCATTTGTTGTTGCTGGTTGTAGGCTTCCTGTTGAACCTTTTCAGCTTCGTAACGACGTTGTTGTTCTTTTAATTGGTTTTGAACTATTCTTTGTGCATCTTCTTGTGTAATTGAAACATGAGGTGCAGTTCGTGTAATACGAGCTTTTTCTGACAATTTGATTATCAATGGCATAAACTGTGTTGCTTTACCGTAAACAACAAATTCGGTTCTGCCTAATGTTGTTAGGAATGTGTTGTAGCTTGCAAAATCTTGTTGTTGCAACAGTGGAGTAAACAGAATTAAATCTTTTGAAATTTTCTTTAATTCTGTTAGGTATTTGTACGAATAGGAACAATTCGTAATAGTATATATATTTGAATCTGAGAATATTTGTTTTAATAATTTTTTATCTGAGTTTGCGTTGTTTAATTTTACAAATACATAAAAATCTTCTGAAAATCCTGAAAGAACGTCATAAACGTAAGAAATAACTTCTCTTTGGATTGATTCATCTACGTTTGCAACGTTAATAACTGTTGTTTGATTTTGGAGTAGTGATTCAAACAAATTTTTGTATTCTAAAATATTCCTTGCAAAAATGCCTGCTTCATCAAATTTGATTAGGGCATTTTTAAGTAGAACAAGCTCAGGAAGTTTTGAGTTATTATATTGTTTTTCAAGAATATCAATGAACTTTTTAACAGGAATGTAAGGTTCTTCAAGGCTTGATAAGTAGTATTGAATTTCTAAGAAAGTTTCTTGCAAAATAGCTTTACTTCTTGCACTTTTAAACTCTAATCCATGTTCATAAATAAAATTAATAAGTTGATTATTGATTGGAAGACGGAAGTTCTCAGCCATAACAAAGGTATTTTTATCAAAAATACTTTCGCCATCTGTGTCAATAATAACTGTTTTTTTGCTATAGTTTTTGATTTGCTGGTTTAATGTTTTAATCATTAAATCAGAATTTTCTTGATTTTCGGAACAAATAATTAATTTATTTTCAAGAAAACTTTTATCTAGTGAAACCAAGATATCATTATCTATAAATTCACCGATTAATATTGGGGTTTGACCTTGTATAAGTTTAAGGAAATCAATAGAATTGATATTAGAAATAGCACTATTTATTGCAGGAATTGAGCCCGAATAAGTAGTGATAACACCTTCTTCTGTAATGTTAAAAATAATTTTGGCAATAGCAACATTCCCGTGTTTGCTTGATTCTAGGTGCATAATCTGACCAATGTAAGATTCTCTGCTGTCCTTAATCATTACAAATCCGGATAAGAACAAGTT
>CAVFBQ010000062.1:0-3041 GCA_963620455.1 uncultured Eubacteriales bacterium | reverse complement strand
TTTTGGCATCTTTATCAACTACAATAATGTCTTTGTCGTGGTTTTCTTTTCTAAGACAAAAATCGCGTATGACACCGCCAACAAGCAAAACTTTTGTTTTGCCCGCAAAAGTTTTTATTTGCTGAACTAATTTGTCAGATTTAATTTTATTTATTATTTGAGAACTCATAAACTATGTTTCCAAGTGCAACTATTACTGCAGTTTCAGCCTTTAAAATTAAACTTCCAAGAGTTAGCCTTGCGATATTATTTTCTTCAAAGTATTTGAACTCGCGTGCTGAAAATCCACCCTCTGGACCAATGATTGAAAGTATATTTTCACCTTTTTTTATTGGATTTTCTGCCAAATAATTTTTTAGGATAAATCTTTCCTCACGTTCACAAAAAGCCAAAACTTTATCAAATTTTTTAGATTTCAAAAGTGTGTCTAAATTAGTTAAATCAAAACATTTTGGAATACTTGCGCGTTCGCATTGCTTTGAAGATTCAGCCATAATTTTTTGCCATTTCGGAATTTTCTTTTCAATAATGTTTTTACCCAAAGTGCAATAATCAGTGTAAATCGGATAAATTCCACGAATGCCAAGTTCGGTTGCTTTTTCAATGATTAAGCCTTGAGCATGGCTTTTTATCGGTGATTGAGCCAAAAATAAGTTAAATTCTAAATCGTTTTTTGAAGGATATTTTTTTTCTATTTTTGCCTCAATAGAGTTTTTATCAATGTTTGAAATTACACATTCATATTCAATTCTATTTTCGTCGATAACTCTAAGTTTTTCACCATTTTTTGCGCGCAAAGACCTTGCAATATGTTGATAATTTTCTTTATCATCAATAGTTACAAAGTCATTTGATATATTTTGCGAATTTATAAAAAAGTGTGGCATATTAATAATCTGATGGAGCTGAATCGTCATCATCTTTTAAAGAAGACAAGTCATCGCTGTATGTTGAATCAAAATCTTCTGGAAGCATCTCTGTATCTGGCCATACCGTTTCGTCGTCAAAACGGCAAGCGCTCATATTAGTTGCTGTTGAGAAGTCTGAATTTGATAAATCGCTTTCATCAAAAATACATCCAGCAATGTCCGTTTCGTTGAAATTGCAATAATTTACTGCTGCATATGAAAAATCTGCACCAGGCATAATTGCTTCTGAAAAATCACATTCAACAAGGTTTGAACGAGTAAAATCAACTGAAGTTAAATCACAGTTTTGAAAATTTACTTCTGTTAAATGTGAATCAGCAAATGAGCTTGAATTTAAGTCTACATCAGTAAAATCAACTTCTGTAAGTGTTAAGTTAGAAAAATCAACTTCGCTTAAATCAATATCTTCTTGATCTTTTTTCCATTCATTAAATTTTTGTGGATTGTATTGAATTAATGCGATTAGTTCGTCTTTAGTGTAATTCGCCATTGATGTTCTCCTATTTATAATTATTCTGATATTATGTTCATTTGCATTGCCAAAAGGACTGCTTGAGTTCTGTTTGATACTTTCAGTTTTTTGAAAATACTATTCAAGTGAGTTTTTACAGTAACCTCTTTCAAGAATAGTTTTTCTGCTATTTCGTGGTTGCTACAACCTTTTGCAACCATTGAAAGAACTTCTTTTTCTCTTTGAGTTAATTCTTCAATCGGTTCGTCTGACGTGAAGGACATATCAACTGATTTAACTTCTTTTTTGTTCCAGTTTGAACGTCTTAAAACGGCTTCTATTCTAGCCAAAAGGTTAGGTAAAACGAAAGGTTTTACTATATAATCATCAGCACCAATTTTTAAGCCCGAAACAATTTTTTGTTCCTCGCTTACGGCTGTAATCATTATGACTGGAATCATTTTTGTTTTTTCAGATGTTCTGATAGATTTAAGTGTGTCCCAACCGTTCATATTTGGCATCATTACGTCAAGCAAAACAATATCGATTTTATCATACTCTTTCGATAAAATTTTCAATGCCTTAATCCCGTCTGTAGCAACCACAACTTCGTAGCCATACATAGGTAGAGCATCTTCTAAATATTTTGGATTATCGTCAACAATTAAAATTCTTGCTAATTCTGCCATAATATTTCCTTTAAACTATCTTGTTTTCAATTGCTTTTAGTGCTGCTTGAAGTCTATCATCAACTTCAAGTTTTTGCAATATGCTCGCTACGTGTGCTTTTGTTGTATTGATACTTACTAAAAGTTCATTTGCAATATCTGTGTTGCTATAACCTTTGGTGATAAGCTTCAATATTTGAGCTTCACGTGTTGTTAAATTATAATCGGTTTTGTTTGGTGTAACCTCATACGATTGGGTGGTTGTTGCAGCTTTTAAAACGATGTGTGAAATTGAAGGATCAAACCAAGCTGCACCATCCAAAACTGATTGAACAACATTTACCAGTCTTTGAGGGTTAATTTCTTTTGAACAATAAGCGTTTGCGCCAGCTTTAATACTGTTCAACACTTCATTTTCATCATTATGAGAAGTTAGAATTACAATTTTTGTATCTTTATTTATTGCGCGAATTTTCTTTGTTGCCTCAATACCATTCATATTCGGCAAACCTAAATCCATAATAATAAGTTGAATATCATTGTTTTCAAATAATTCGATACCTTTTTCTGCAGAATCTGCTTCAAAAATAGTTCCGATAAATTCAACATCTTCAAATGCAGTTTTTAAACCGAAACGAGTTAATTCGTGGTCTTCTATGATTAAAATATTATTTTTCATTATAGGTACAATTCCTTTTTCGCTTCTGCGCAATTAGGGTTCAATTTCAAGCATTTTCTAAAATATAATGCTGCTGTTTGCATATCGTCTTGACTTTTATAAATTAAACCTTGATAGTAGAAATATCTAAAATTGTTTTGATCTAGATAATATGCAATTGCCAGGTAATCTTCTGCCATTGAGAAATTATCTCTTGAAATTTCATATCTAGCTAGAGCAAGCCAAGCATTTGTGTACATTATGTTAATGCCTAATGATTTTTTTAGATAAGTCAATTCTTTGTATGGTTCAATTAATGCGATGCTATAATATGC
>CAVFBQ010000061.1:0-2122 GCA_963620455.1 uncultured Eubacteriales bacterium | reverse complement strand
ACTTAATAGTGAGATGATTGACACCATATTAATTGACAACAACAGTTCACAATTAAAAGAAATTTATGAATTTTACAAAAATGAACATCCAATTTTATACTTAAATGGATTTTTGGGTACTGGTAAAGTTCAGTTAGTGAACTATTCCTTAAATTTTCTTTCGCAAGATACCATTGTTTTGAAGCACAATTGCTTTGAAACTACTATTCTTGACGATATTTTCTT
The DNA here is from genome assembly GCA_963620455.1 of uncultured Eubacteriales bacterium. Classification (GTDB taxonomy): domain Bacteria; phylum Cyanobacteriota; class Vampirovibrionia; order Gastranaerophilales; family Gastranaerophilaceae; genus UBA6984. The sequence goes on along the minus strand of CAVFBQ010000061.1, from coordinate 1,897 downwards.
AACGTTTTTTGAAGAATTTAAAAAACTTGAAGCTCAAAAAGTTATCATTCGACCTAATATCAAATCTGAAAACTTTAATCAAAAGATTCACTCTTATTTTTCAACAATTGAAAAACCTATCTTAATAGTTTTGGATTCTTTTGAATCACTTACAGAAGAAAACAGAAAAGAAATTATCGACTTTCTTCTGCACTTAACATCATTCCACAAAGTTAAGACGATTCTTATTGGTAGAACTTTTAAGGCTAACCAATTTCCAGAAAAATTAACAATAGACCGAGTTTCAACAACACCTTTAGACAAAACATTATTTGAAAAATATCTTAAGAATAACAAAATAAAATATAACCAAAAAATTCTTGATGATTTATACAAGTACACTAGAGGTTATCATTTTTTCATTAACTTAACACTTGAAATACTGAAGGAGAAACAACTTCAGCCAGAAACTTTTTTAGAAAATTTCAAAAAAAGTTTTATGAACTACTATGAATATTTGGAAAAAGAATCTATTGATTTAGTTCCTGCAATTGCCGTTAGATTTTTCTGGTTATTATGTCTATTTAGACATGGTGTTAGCATAACTCTATTAAAGCAATTAAAGCTTTATGATAATGACGTAATTTCAGTTCTTTTGAAAAATAAAATCCTTACAAAAGATAATAACCAAATCTACGTTCAAGATTACTTTAAAGAGCAAATAGATGTAACTATTCCGCAAAATGTAGCATTGAAGTTACACCAAAACATTATTGATATTTACGAGGCACAATTACCATTGAAACCTCTTGAAAGAACTATTCTTCTTTCAAGACAAACCATGAGAAAAGAAATTGAGTATCACTCATTATTTTTGCCTAAAAAGCAAATTGCACCAAATGAGCATGGTTCAGGATTAACTTATGTAACTTACTCAAAAGAAGCTAAAAAGCCAGTTACACCACAGCCTCAACCTCAAAATCAAGTGAGCAATCCTCAACCTCAAGCAACCCAACAACCTGTTCAACAACAAAACAATAATCAACAACAAGGTCAATGGGTTTCTACAAAAGATTATTCTCAACAAGTTCAACCGCAACAGCCTGTTCAACAACAGCCAGTTCAACCTACTACAAATGTTGATTTGAGCAAGTTAGGTTTTGACGTAAAAGACTTGCCATTCAAGTTGACACCACAAGAAATGGAAATGCTTGCAGCTAGTGTTGCTAGTATTCAAGAGGCACACGAAAAGAATGCCCTAAGCTTGCAACAACAAACAGGAACACAACCTCAATCACGAGTTCAAAATGTTCAACAAAATAACGAACCAGATGAAGAAATTAAAATTACACTTGAAGACATTGTAGACTTTGCAAAACAACAAGAAGCTGAATATCAGTATGCAAAGATGATTGAGTTATATCAAAAAGCTTTAACTTATACGGAAGATAATGATTACTACAATTATTTGCCACTAATCTACACTAAATTAGGATTGGCATATCAAAAAATGTCTGACTGGGAAAATTCTTTAAAATACTACGAATTAGCCCGCGAATTTTATGAACAAACAACCGAAAAAGTGAAAGAAAATTACATAAAATTAAGCATTGCCAACTTATATTATGAAACTTACAAACCTGACAAGGCGAAGAATTTGTTAATGGATATCATTAACTCAAATGGCATGCCTGAAATTTTAATCACAAAAACTTACATCGCATTTGCAAATATTGAAGACAGTTTGTCTAATATCAATAGCGCTTACGAATATTACAAAAAAGCTATTGCGCTATCTAACTCATCAATGGATACAGAAACCTTGTCTGAGTTATATTTCAAATTTGCACTAATTGCTGATGACAAAGGCGATACTCAATCTGCGCTTGAATATTATAACAAGTGCATAAACTTGAGT
>CAVFBQ010000060.1:0-4181 GCA_963620455.1 uncultured Eubacteriales bacterium | reverse complement strand
TTATTGCTGATTTTATTACGTTTTCTCCGTAAAAATTATAAATTTCTTTTTTTGTTTCTGGATTATCTAAAAAACGTTTTTTGTATGATGCCATTAAATTATATTTAGGTGCAAGTAATTTTACTTTTCCAAAAAATGCTAAATTTATAATATCCTGATCCATATAACGATAAGTATTTTTTGCTAACTCTAATAATTTAGGAGTAATATTATTTTGTCTAATTAGTTCTAGATTCCATAAAGTAACTCCTGCATTAATGTAGGTATCAAGGTTTTTTAATCCAATTTTGTTATAATATTCAATATCTCTTTTGTATTCAATAACTTGACCAATTTCGTGAATTCCAGCAATGTAGAAACCTTTAAGTGTTGTATTATATAAATCTGTTAAATCTTCTAAAACAATGGTGTCAATATCTAAATAAAGAATTTTTTCTTCTTTTGGCAATAATTCCGCTATTTTTAACCTGTAAAATGTTGGTAATGTAATATGAGCAATCTGAATTTTTACGTCGTTGAAAGCATTTTTCATACAAATAAATATTATTTTATTATTTGTATATTTACTTGTTAATTGTTGAAACTTTTTTTTAATAAATTTAGAAAACTTTTTTGGTATAAGACAATAAAATGTATAAAAAGTGTCTTTGTTTTTATTTTCCAAAGCCGATAAAATTGTCGTATACATTTGAAATACGCAATTTTTATCAGAGGCTAATACAATAGGAATTTTATTCATTTTCTTGCTCCAAACAAAACTGTTGTAAATTTTCAATGACTTTTAAATCGTTTTTGTGAGTAATTTTGATGTTTATTTCATCGCCTTCTACAATATGTATTGGCGCTAGGTTATAGCGTAAAATTAGTCCGCAATCGTCTGTAAAACTTGCATCCTCATCTTTCAATGCTAATTGATGTGCTTTTTTGATTAAACTAGCTCTAAAAGATTGCGGCGTTTGAACACGTTTCAAAGATTTTCTCGGTGGAATTGTTGTAATAATATTATTTTCATCAACCTGAATTATCGTATCAACAGTGTCAATAGCTGTTCCAACAGCTTCATATTTTTGTAAAGCATTAATATTATCGTCAATGATTTTTTGCGTAACAAAGGCTCTAACCGCATCGTGGATTAAAACATTAGCATCATCAGGGGCTTCAGATGTACCAATATAAGAGCTTTCAACCCTTGTTTTTCCTCCGTTTAAAACTTTTGAAATCTTTTTGTAACTGTTTTTTGCCAAAATTTCTTCTGCTAAATCTCTGAATTTTGGGTTCGTAACTAAGATAATTTCGTCAATATTTTTATTCTTTTCAAAAGCATCAATCGCATGCTCTAAAATGGTTTTACCCTCAAATTGATAAAACTGTTTTGGGATATTTTCGCCAAAGCGTTCGCCTGTGCCTGATGCTAATATTATTGCTATGTTTTTCATACATCACCTAAAGTATTTATTATTTTTTATTATACATGAAACTATACTTGTGTTATAATAAATTGGAACTTATTATACAAAAAAGAAGGATAGTAGCATGTCATATAAAATTATATCAAAGAAAGAAATTTGTCCAAACCAATACGAAATTCAAATCGAAGCACCATTTGTTGTTCGTAACGCAAAAGCAGGACAGTTCATTATATTTAGAGCTACAAAGGATGGTGAAAGAGTACCTCTAACAATCGCTGATGTAGATAAAGAAAACGGAATTTTAACATTAGTATTCATGGCAGTAGGTTATTCTACAAAACAATTGGCAGAACTTAATGTTGGTGATGAGTTAGCAGACTTAGTAGGACCTTTAGGTCAACCAACACACATCAAAAAATATGGTACAGTTGTTTGTTTAGCTGGTGGATACGGTGCAGCTCCTTGCTATTTGATTGCAAAGGCATTTAAAGAAGCAGGAAACAAAGTTTATATGATTATGGGTGCAAGAACAAAAGAACTTATCTTCTGGGAAGATAAGATGAAAGATGCTTGTACAGAATTATTCATCACAACTGATGATGGAACTTTAGGCGAAAAAGGTTTTGTAACTCAAGTTTTAGAAAGAATTATGGGTCAAGAAAAAGTTGATTACGCAATTGCAGTAGGTCCAATGCCTATGATGAGAGCTGTTGCAAACTTAACTCGTGACAAAGGTATCTACACAGAAGCTAGTATGAACCCAATTATGGTTGACGGTACTGGCATGTGTGGAGCTTGCAGAATTACTGTTGGTGGCGAAGTTAAATTTGCTTGCGTTGACGGTCCTGATTTTGATGCACACAAAATTGATTTTGATGAAGTTATAAATAGAACAAGAATTTATAAAGATCAAGAACGTAAGAGAGATGAAAATTGTAACTTGTTAAAGAAAGGTTAGTAAGGTTATGGCAGACAAAAATATTCCATTTTGCCCTTTAATGTCAGCAGGTGCTGATTTTGAAAAAGTTTGTTCGCAAGATGCTTGTGCATGGTATTTAAAAAACTACAAAATTTGTTCAGTTTATATGTTAGCTCATAATGCAGCATTAGATGTTCAAATAAAACAAGCTAAAAAACAATAGTTATGAATATTGCGGTATGTGTCAAACAAGTTCCAGATACAGCAGATATCAAATGGACTGAACACAATACTATACAACGCGAAGGTGTTGAAAGTGTTATCAATCCATTCGACAGCTATGCACTAGAAACCGCATTAAGATTGAAAGATAAAAATTCTGCCGTAAAAATTACGGCGCTAACAATGGGTCCGCTCCAAGCCGAAGAAATTATTCGAAAGGCAATTTCTATGGGTGTTGATGGCGGATTTGTTGTATCTGATAAAAAATTTGCTGGTGCGGATACTGTTGCAACAGGTCGAACTCTAGCAACTGCCATTAAATCAAAAATTGATAATGCTGAAATGGTCTTGTGCGGACAATTTGCAACTGATGGTGACACAGCCCAAACTGGTCCAACAATTTCTACAAACTTGGGTTATGCGCTTGTAACTTACGTAAAAGAAATTGAAAAAGTTGAGGACTGCTTTGCTATTGTAAAACGAGAAGTTGAAGATGGTATTGAAACTTTAAAGGTAAAACTTCCAGCCGTTTTATGTATGTTGAAATGCGATTATGAACCTCGTAGACCCTTGATTAACGGTTTTAAATTAGCTCAATGCACAGCTATTCCATTTTATTCACACGAGGATATTGGCATTGAACCTGAAAAAGTTGGACTAAAAGGCTCTCCAACATGTGTAAGCAAGGCTTTTAGACCAGAGCAAAAAACAAGTGGTGAAATTTCTGAAAATATTTCAACTGAGGATGCAGTAATAAAAATTCTTGAGGTGCTAAATGGCTAAAGGAATTTTGATTTATGCTCAAACTGATAGACAGGGCAAGGTTTTGAACGTTGTTTTAGAACTTGCTTGTGTAGCACAAAATTTGGCAAAAAAACTTGATAATTGCGAAATTTCGGCTTTTTTAATTGGAAACGGTGCAAATTTAGAGGAAAATAAAAAACTTTTGAGCCAAAATGGCTTTGATAAGGTTTATGTTGCAACTTTTCAACACTTGAAGGACTATAATACAGATTATTATTCAAATATAGCGATTAAATTAATAAAAGAGGTTGAGCCTGAGATTGTTTTGGTTGGTGCAACAACGCAAGGTCGTGATTTAGCGCCTGTTATCTCATCAACTTTAAACACAGGACTTACAGCGGATTGTACCACACTTGATATCAATGATAAAGGTCAACTTGCAGCAACTCGTCCAACTTTTGGTGGTAATTTGATGGCAACAATTTTGTGCAAAAATTACCCTCAAATGGCAACTGTACGTCCAAAAGTTTTGAAAAAATCAGAATGTAAAATTGAAAAAGATACTCAATTTATTGATATAGATATAGATTTATCAAATATTGAAAAAAGAGTTGAATTGATTGATTTTAAACCTAATACACAACTTACAGATACAAGAATTGATGAGGCAGAAATTATTGTCGCTGGCGGAAAAGGTATGAAATCAGTACAAGGGTTTGAAATGTTGGAGGAACTTGCAAATTTGTTAGGTGGTTCAGTTTGTGCGTCAAGAGGTGCGGTTGATATGGGGTTAGCCGATAGCTCAATTCAAGTGGGGCAAACAGGTAAAACGGTTGTTCCAAAAATTTATATTGCATGTGGAATTTCAGGTGCAATTCAGCATACTG
>CAVFBQ010000059.1:3453-4795 GCA_963620455.1 uncultured Eubacteriales bacterium | reverse complement strand
TTCTGTTTTGATTCTACTATACTTGAGGGATTAGTGTTGCGATTACTTCTTGAACGCATATGAAATTAAAATGTAAACTTTTGTAACATGCAAGAATTTTAGGTCTAAAAATGTGATAATAGCGTAATAAAAAGTGGTATTATACTAACAGATGGAGTAACGTTCTTGGTACACAGGAACAGATAAAGGACAGAATGAACGATATACAATTTCAGAATGATCTTGACCGATTAATTGATGTGTTGCCTCCTAAAATTACGAAATTATTAAATCACGAGGCACTTAATGACGTTATTGAATTAGTTTTAGACATTGGGCGTTTGCCTGAAATTCGACACGCTAGTGGAAAGATTGAAAGTTTGAATTGTGAACCTATCGTTTATGATGATTTGGATTATATTACAAGTCATATTCCAGAGTTTACTTCTGATAACCGTTCAGGTATTGCAGGAACTTTGCACAGAATTAGTGCCATTAGAAACCGTCAAGGTCGTGTAATTGGTCTTACATGCAGAATTGGTAGAGTTGTAACAGGTACTATTGCTTGTATTAAAGACTTTGTTATGCAAGGCAAAAGTATTCTATTTTTGGGTAAACCTGGTGTTGGTAAAACTACAAAATTAAGAGAAATTTCACGTTTAGTTGCAGATGAATTAGGCAAACGTGTTGTCATTGTTGATACTTCAAACGAAATTGCTGGTGATGGTGATACTCCACACCCTGCTATTGGTAAAGCTAGAAGAATGCAAGTTCGTCAACCTGAGTTTCAAAAAGATATTATGATTGAGGCTGTAGAAAATCATACACCTGAAGTAATCGTTGTCGACGAAATTGGTACTGAAGCCGAAGCACAGGCAGCAAGAACCATTGCGGAACGTGGTGTAATGTTAATTGCAACTGCTCACGGTCAAAGTCTGGAAAACTTAATTAAAAACCCTGCTTTATCAGACCTTGTTGGTGGTATTCAATCAGTAACATTGGGAGATGATGAAGCAAAACGTCGTGCCTCTCAAAAGACAGTTCTTGAACGTGAAAAACAACCGACTTTTGATATCGTAATCGAAATCATTGATAGAAATACTTTGGCAGTATACAAAGATGCAGCAGAAGCTGTAGACTATATTTTAAGAGGTTGGCCAATCAGACCTGAAATCAGAAAAGTTGATAAAACTTATGATAACAAACCTGCAGAAATAAAGGTTGAAGAAAATCTTGTTAAGGTTGAACCTTCAAAGGAAACACCTCAAGAAATCATTGACAGAATTAATGAAACTGATAGAAGAATTGCACAACAAGATCCCGCGGATAGATTGAAATTTAGCTTTAATCGAAAAGATTATGT
>CAVFBQ010000059.1:0-3443 GCA_963620455.1 uncultured Eubacteriales bacterium | reverse complement strand
CAGTTTCAAGAACAATCGTTGAAAAAATTATTGAACGATTAGATTTGAATGCTGAAATTACAAAGAACATTGATGAAGCTGATTTGGTAATCGCCCACAAAAATTTTGCAAAAGGTGGCGCAAAGATTTTAAGCACTGCAAACAATTACAGGTTACAAATATTCTATGTAAAAACAAACTCAATGGCACAGATTCAAAAAGTCGTAAAGGAAGCTCTTGATATTAGAGAAGCCTCTCAAACTCTTCAAGGATATTACGATGATGCAGAAAAAGCGCTTGATGAAGCTAAAATCGCTATCAACAAAATTTTAGCTGGTGCAAAAAACATTGAACTATCACCACAAAATCAACAAATCCGAAAACTTCAACACGAACTTGTTGAGCAACATAATTTAACAAGTGAAAGCATTGGCGATGGTGAAGAACGTCACTTAAAAATTGTTGGCGGACAAGATTTCAAAGGCTAGAAATCTACAACATTCGTCATAATTGAATAATTGTTTTTACCTTCTTTTTGCAAATAGATAACTTTGTATTGAGGTGTTTTGCCAGATGCTGGCGAGCTGATTATGTGTCTTACACCATTTATTTGTTCTTCTCTATTGCAATGGTAATGTCCTGCAATAATAGCTATGATGTTATCATATTTTGAAATTATATCAAAGTATTCATCAACTTTATATAAATCATGGCTAGTAGGATGTGATATATCATTTTGACGAAGTAATGGAAAGTGTTGCACTAAAACAACATTGTATTTTTTATATTTTATTAAATTATTGTCTAACCAAGCTAGAGTGTCTTGCTTGAAATACCCATTAGGACCAGGCATTAAAGCTTTTTGACCGTCTACGAAGATGAAAACAACATCGTCTTTTTTAACTACATAATTGAAACTTCTTAAATGTTGCAGAGTATACTTATTAACTAAATTTAAGTATTCTTTTTTATCAAATCCGCCCCATTTAAAACAATCGTGATTACCAATTTGAATATAATAAGGAACATTTAATCTTCTAATTCCCTTTAAAAAGCCTTTCAAATTGACTTCATTTGCAGAATCAATATTATCACCAGTAAAAAGAATCAAGTCAATATCTTTTGTTTTATTAATACTTCTAACAAGGTTTGTTAAGCGAGTATTTGAATCATCATTGTTCACATAGTGAAAATCAGTTACCTGAATAACTCTTAAACCCTTAGCATGAGCAATTGTCCCCAATAATAAAAGTACAGTTGCAATAATAAATGTGTATATCTTTTTTCTCATAATTTGCGAAACCTATTTATATATGTTAAACTTATAAAAAGATTATATCATAGTCATGTGTATTAAGGAGAAAAAATGAATAAATTTAAAACTTATGTAGAAAAATATCCTGATGTTTTTTCAGTTTTACTATTGACTGGGTTTTGCGGAATTTTCTTATTCTGGGGATTAAATTTTTACCCACTAATTGACGTTGATGAAACTAGATACGCAATTATGTCTAAAGATTTGCTGAACTCAAACAACTGGAATTTGTTGTTATTAAACTCTGTTCCATTCTTAGAAAAACCACCATTTTACTTTTGGTTAGTTGCAACATCTATCAAACTATTTGGTCACTTTTCATCATTTACCGTAAGATTTCCAATTGCCTTATTGGCATCATTCTTGGTATTCTTCACTTATTTTTTTGGAAGAAAAATTATATCAAAAAAATTTGGTTTAATGAGTGCAATAGTAATGTTAACAAGCGTATTCTATTTAGTATTTGCACACATTGCAATTTTAGATATGGTTCTAACAGTTTGGATAGCAAGTGCTTTATATAGCGCTTATTTAGCACATGTTGTTAAAGACCACCACAAAAAATACTGCTGGTGGGGCTTTTGGACATTTGCTGGGCTAGGTTTCTTAGCTAAAGGTATCCTTGCAATAGCGATTCCTCTTGTGGTTGTATTTCTATATTGTTTCTTAACTAAAACATTAAAAGAAATGTTTAAGCCACTACACAGCGTTGTTGGTATTATCATTTTCTTACTTATCGTTATGCCATGGCACATTGCAATGTACAGAGATTTTGGAAACTCATTCTTATATGAATATTTCTTCAAACATCATTTTGAAAGATTAATCAATTCAAACGAAATCGGAAGAAAACACTCTTTATTCTACTTTATACCAGTATTTATTGTTGCATTCATGCCTTGGACAATAATTTTCTTGGCAGCAATTACAGATGGTTGTAAAGACTTAATTAAGAGATTTAAAGATGCACAAGGTAAATTCGTAGAAAAAATAATGACAACACTTGAAGCAAAAGATGAAAGTCAACGTTTAATCTTATTTGCAAGCATTTATTACCTTGTAACATTTGGAGTAATGAGCATTTCAAGTACAAAATTACCAACATATATTTTACCAGCGATTCCAGCAGCAGCATTGTTAACTGGTTACTTTTGGTGTAGAAGTTATAAAGAAAATAAATTTGTGTTATCACTTTCAACCCACATGGTTGCAATCATCTTTATTGTTGCAGGCTTAGTTGCATCAATCGGATTTGTATTCTTACCAAATAGCATTGTTGAACTTATCAATCCATTCAAATATCCAGTATTAATTGGTTGCTGTTTTGTTGGTATACTTCTTTTAGTTCAACTAAAAACTGAGAAAGTTCTATCAATCTTCTCTGGTTATGTAATCACAATGTTCTTTGTTATTACATTCGCTGTAACATACTTGTTCAACTTAATTTATGCAGGCGGAGAAAATGAAATTGTGCTTTATTCAAATTATGCAAACACTCAAAACACAAGACTTGTAACATTTGACTTTGCAGTAAAACCAAGTGCAAAAATCAATTACGGTGATTATGTATATTTCATCACTGATACTGACTTCGATAAGTTTAATGAACTTGCAGGAAGCACATTGCCAACATACTTTATCGTAAAAAATAAAAACATTGTAAATGGCGAATATCAAGATAAATTAGATAAGAAACTATACTTGATACAAAAAGGTAAAAAATACTCATTATACTTTAACAAAAAGCTTCCTGAAAAGTTAATGATTAATCCATATATTCAGTAGTATTCGCTACAGAGCAATAATATTAGGAAAGAACGGTGATTTAAATTTGTCAATTAAAAAATCACCTTTTTTTTACGTAAATTCATTAAATTTTCTTCATTAAGATTGTTAATATAACTGTTTTTTAGTCATACTGGCGGGCATGGTCAATTGTAAAAATTATTTAAATATTTTTTACTTGTAATTCATGTATGAATAAACTACGATAATATAGTCGAAAGACATATCGCAAAAATAAGAAAAAGATTTTACACAATTGGACGAAGTAGAATAGCAAAGGGGTGGTGGCAAAACTCTACGTATTAGGGATAGAAATTTAAATATTGGGAATTAGAAATTTTAGTTTAGAAAAAAGATTTAGAAA
>CAVFBQ010000058.1:0-2041 GCA_963620455.1 uncultured Eubacteriales bacterium | reverse complement strand
ACCCTTAATGTGGAACGAAGGTTATAGGCTAGGCTACACAACTGCAACAGTTTTACAAGAAAGAAACGAACATGACTACATGAAAGATTTTGTTTCTGAAATTCCTTGTTACATTGATTCGGAAAGAGTTGTAAGCATTGCCACAAAAAATATTCAAAAAGAAAGTTCTTTAATTGACAATTTATGGAATGTTTACAACGAACTAGCAAAAGAAAATATCGTTGATAAAAAAGAATTAGATATATTAAAAGAATGGTTAGTGGACTGTAGAAATCTATCTACCTAAGGAGCATTAATATGATTGAAAAAGATGCAAAAATATTTTTAACTGGACATAGAGGACTTGTTGGTAGCGCCATTTACAGAAGACTTCAAAAAGAAGGTTTTACAAATATCATCACAAGAACTCACTCTGAGCTTGATTTGACGAACCAAGCCGAAGTTGAAAAGTTCTTTGAAGAAGAAAAGCCTGAATACGTAATTCTTGCAGCTGCAAAAGTTGGTGGAATTATGGCAAACTCTAAATACCCAGCTGAATTTATATACCAAAATCTTATGATTGGTACAAACATCGTTCATGCAAGTTACAGACACGGTGTAAAAAAACTTCTTAACCTTGGTTCATCTTGCATTTATCCAAGAATGGCACCTCAACCCATGAAGGAAAATTGCTTATTAACTTCTGAACTTGAAAAAACAAACGAAGCGTATGCTTTAGCAAAAATTGCAATTATAAAATTATGCCGTTATTACAACGACCAATATGGTACAAACTACATTTCTGGTATGCCTACAAACCAATACGGCATAGGTGACAACTTCAATATGGAGACAGCTCACCTGTTACCAATGATTTTAAGGCGTTTTCACTTAGCTAAATTACTTATGAACGGTGATTTTGAAGCTATCAAAAAAGACCTGAAACGCTATAAATTAGGTTGGGGACTTGATGAAAAATTAAACGATAACAATATTGAAGAAATTTTAAACCAAGTTGGCGCATACAAAGACCACGTTGTACTTTGGGGTGACGGTTCAGTTTACAGAGAAATGATGTGCTCTGACGATTTAGCTGATGCTTGTGTATATCTATTATTAAACAAAGATTATAAAGAAGTTGGCGAACTTGTAAACATTACAAAGGGCGACGACATTCAATTAAAAGACTTGTTTGAAATCGTCAAACGAGTTGTTGGTTACAAGGGCGAAATTGTTTATGACCAAACAAAACCTAACGGAACTCCTCGTAAAATGATGGATGCAACACACATCAAAAAACTTGGTTGGCAACCTAAAATTGATTTAGAACAAGGTATTACTGATTTTTATAATTGGTACTTATCGCTTGATTAATGAATATGTAAAAAATGGCGGAGCCTTCGGCTCCACCATTTTTTTAAAATCTTTTAATAAATTCAATATCCTTTTCAACTAAATCTAAACCACTTGTATCCTTTTTAGTTAAGGTTTCAAGAGTCCAATTTTTGTTATTATCAATCATTGGCAAAATCTTAGCCCAGTCATAATCACCTTCCCCTAAGTGATAGTGAATATCAATTCTGTTATAAAATTCACCATCGCTCAAATGGTAAGAGTTAGGTTTTAAGGCTTCAAACTGTTTTATAATTTCATATTGGTCTATCTTTAACGAAACTGCAGCGCAGAAAGAGTGACCTAAATCGTAATTAAATCCGCAGTCTGTGTTTTCCATAATATATTTAATTTCTTCTGGTTTAGCACCTCGACAAAGCATTTTATCAGGATTTCTTGGTGCAACATAAGGTTTATTTTCAATACGCATTTTATAAGGCTTTATGATTGAAACTTGTCGTACAATTTCATCAACATTACCATCCATACCTCCGTGGACAACTGTATATTCTGCATCTAATGCTTTTGCGTAGGTATTTACTTGTTCATAAACCATTTTGTTGTAATCATAAAACGATTTGTCAGCCAAGTTACACCCTTGACTAAAATGTGGAGCGTGAATTGAAAACGGTATTTCATAAGCATTTTTTAATTTTACCCACTCATCAAG
>CAVFBQ010000057.1:0-6573 GCA_963620455.1 uncultured Eubacteriales bacterium | reverse complement strand
GATTAGTGTTGCGATTACTTCTTGAACGCACTCAAAACTCCAAGAAGGTTATATAGCGTAATTTATCCGCTTATTAAATTTTTGAAATTTATAAGTGGGTCACGAACAATCTTTTTAGCAACTTTTTGTTTATAAATATTATCAGAAAGTACTGTTGCAAGTTCTCTGTAGCATTGTGCTATGTTTGAACTTGGGTTTATATAGCTTGCAGGAAGACCTTTGTTGATAGAAGACATAATCGTAAAGTAGTTGTTTGGTATTTTCCAGTAAATCTTTTTGTTCAATGCTTTTTCAACATCTTCAACTGTAACTTCATCGTTTTCCATATATCTATTTATAACTATTTTTGTCTTGTCTTTGTCATATCCTAGACGTTCAAATATATCTAAGCAACGTTGACAATTTCTTATTGCTGGCAAGTTTACAATAGTCACAAGCATAATAAAGTCTGTATTATCAAGAACTGTAATAGTTTTACCATCAAAAGTGTTACTTGTGTCAACAATTACATAAGAAAATTTTTCTCTTAGTGCATCAAATAATTTCGTAATCTGTTCAGGTGTAATATCTTTTGCTTGTTCCATGTATGGTGGATCAGCAAGGATATATAAGTTTGTGTCCTTGTAGCGTTCTAGAGTGCTTTCAAGAAAACTCTCATCAGTTCCATCTAAATTTTTCACAACATAAGAAATATCAAAAGATGGTTTTATATCCATAAATGTTGCAACATCGCCTAATTGAAAGTTCATATCAACAAGAGCTACTTTTTCTTTTGTTATGTTTGTTATTTCTAAGGCTAAATTTGTCGATATAGATGTTTTTCCGATACCACCCTTGTTTGAAAATATTGTTATAACCTTGCAGTTTGTTGTCTTTTCTCTGCCGTAAGTTTGCTCGTTAAGTTTGGTTATTGTATTGATAAAATCATCTTTAATTATAGGTTTAGGTAAAAATTCTCTTGCCCCAGCTCTCATTGCTTTTATAATGGAGTCTGTATCATAGCTTAAAGCTGTTACAACAAATTTCACTTGTTGTTTTAATGTCGAAATTTTTTCAATTAACTTTAAAGTTTCTTGTTGATCTTTAGATATATCAACGATAACTAGGTTTGGCATTTCCTTCACGATATGTTCAAAGGCATTATCCATACTGTTGAAAACATCTGAAATCTCCAAATATTCCAATTCGTTTGCGTAATTTTGTATAATTTCTCTTGAATTTTCGTCCGAATCAATGATAAATGTTTTTAGTTTGTGCATGATTATCCCCTTTGATGATAAATATAGCACAAACAAAAGTGTGCCTCAAATTACTTATTTAAAGGCACACTTAATGTTGTAATTGTAAAAACTTATTTTTTGACTGTCAAAAGAATAGCGGCAAGCTTTTTACCACCTCTTGGCAAGCCAATTTCCTTAATCTCGCTAATTTTCTTTGGAGGTTCTGAGGGTTGTTGATAATTAATTAAAAAGTGCATAAATTCATCACTAAACATATTTACTCCTTTTGGATATCTCCAAAGTTTTCTGCTACACGTCACACTTATATAAAAACATTTAGCAAATAAAAATTGCCTTTTTATCAAAAAAACTTTTATTTTATTTTAAAACATGATATAATTAGTCTAGATAGAGGTATATATTATGGCCAAATTTGATATGGAATTAGATGATAACTTTATTTCAAAGTTATTTGAGTTAACTGATGCTTGTCCGCCATCAGGTGATGATTTAAATCTTCAAGCTTTAAAGAAACAGCTTTATGACTTGGGTGTTATCTTGAAAAAGCAAGGTGAAGAAATTGAAGAATTGAAAGCTAAGTTGACAAAAACGCGTAGGCATGCTTCGTCAAGCGATGATTTAGGTAGTGACAGTAAGCAAAAATCATCTTCTTACACACCAACTGCGCAACAAAAAGCGCCAGAAGAAGAAATGTATGAAAAATTTAAAATGGCTCCTCAGTCAGGTGAACCCGTACAAAGAGCTGCATGTGCTAAGGGTACACCTGTACCTATCAGTTATTCAATGACATCTATTATGTTTGTTGAGCCATCTGTAATCAATCACGTAGATAAAGAGGTTTACGATGATGATGGAAAACTAGTAAAAGGTCGTGTTTTAATTATTGATGACTTAGGTATTGTTACGTATCAATTGAGTGTTTTATTTAAACATGCCGGATATTTGCCTGTAACTTCAAAAGAAATTTATGAAGCAGTTGATAAGTTCAAACGTAATTCTTATGATTATGTAATTATGGATTTGTTTGTACCAACAGAAAGAGAAGGCTTTATTTTACTTGAAGAATTGAAAAAAATAGCTGTAGCAAGGAATGATTCAACAGTAATTGGGGTAATGTCTGCATCTTCAAGAAAAGACCATAAACAAATGTGTCAAAAACACGGTGCAGCTTTCTATGTTGAAAAAATTGATGATTGGCAAAGAGAATTATTTAAATTAGTTATGCAATATTCAATGTAGAGCACTTGTAATATTTTTTCCAAGTGTCAACGTCTTTGCTTGCATTCTGTGTTAGTTCAAACAACTTACTATTTGTTGGGCGTTCAGGTCTGCGTAATAATTTCATGCCAGCTTCTTTTGGGGTACGGTTTGCTTTGTATTGATTGCATTCTTTGCAACAGGCTACAATATTTTCCCACATGTCAGGACCAAATCGAGATTTTGGAAACACATGGTCTAAAGTCAATTCCTTACTAGATAGTTGTTTCCCACAATATTGGCAAGTATAATTATCTCTTTTGAATATATTTTCACGTGAAAATGGCAACTCCAGTTCTGGAATTGCCATTTCATATTTTAAACGTATAACCTTGGGTATAAAAGTATTGTCAATTTTTATATAGTTATCCAATGTTTTGATTTTATCTAAACATTCTTCAGCTTTACCTTTTAATAGTAATACAAGTGCTCGTCTCCAAGTTGTTATGTGGAGAGGTTCTTCATTAGAATTAAGTAAAAGAACTTGTTGCATAATAAGGCACTCATAATTATCTGTTACAATAGTAATATTCCACTTTTAATACTTGTTAAAACAGTAAATAACGGAGATTGTAAACTTTTTGTTACAATCTCCGCCAACTATCCTTTAATCAACTAAGACAAATTAGTCTTTTTTCATGTCTTTTACGCTTAATGCGATTCTGTGTTCTTGTGGAGTGAATTTTTTGATTAAAACTTCAACTTCATCGCCAACTTTGTACAAGTTGAATGGATTTGGATTTTCGCCTAACATTTCAGCGATTGGAAGTAATGCTTCAACTCCAGGGAATATGTTAATAAAAGCGCCGAATGTAGCAACTTTATTAACAGTGCCTTTTACGATTTGACCTTCTTCAAATTTACCTTCGATTTGTTGCCAAGGGTTTTCTGTCATACGTTTTAAAGATAAACTGATTCTCTTTAATTCTTGGTCAATCTTGATAATTTTAACTTCGATTGTGTCACCTAAAGCTAAAACATCTGAAGGGTGTTTAATTCTTTGCCATGAAATTTCAGAGATTGGTAATAAACCGTCGATGCCGTTGATGTCAACGAAAGCACCAAAGTCTGTAATTCTTACAACGTTACCTTTAACAACCATATCTTCTTCTAGTTTAGAAATTACATCGTCAACAACTTGGTTACGTTGTTCCGCAACTGCTAATCTTTGAGATAAGATTAATTTGTTTTTCTTTGGATCAGCTTCTAATACTTTTACTTCAATTTTTGTATCAACTAAGCCTTCAAATGGAGTTCCAGTTCTTAATTGGCTTGATGGAATAAAACCTTTTAAGTCTGCAACGTCAACTAATACGCCACCTTTAACGATTGAAACAACCTTAGCAAGGATAGTGTCACCAACATTTTTCGCATCGTTTAATTGTGCCCATGCTTGAGCATAAGCGATACGTTTCAATGATAATTGCATTGCATCATCATCGTTTTCTTCTTTTAATACGTAAAATTCTCTTACGTCGCCGATTTGTAATTTGTCAGCTTCTTCTTGATTACCAATTTCTTTGTCTGGTAAAAAAGCTTCTGTTTTAGCGCCTTTTACGCTAACTAAGTAGCCACCGTTTTCTCTTTTAATTACAGTACCTTCAACGATATCAGCTACTGTGTAAGTTTTAGATAGAGTTTCGTCTAATAATTTTTCAAACTCATCCATTTGTGCATTTGTCATTCCTGACCTCCTTCTATTTTTTTATATACTTTATCAATTATATTTTGTGGAGTTGATGCTCCTGCTGTAATAGCAATGTTAATTGATTTCTCAATTAAATCTTTGTATTCATCTAGTTCTTCATCTTTCTCAATGTGAATTGTGTTTGTTATGCCAGTTAAAATTTCAGCTAAATGTGTTGTATTTGCACTCTTTTTTGACCCAACAACAATTACCAAATCGTTTGTTTGTGCAAGTTCTTTTGCTTCTGTTTGACGCATTTTTGTACTTTGACAAATTGTGTTAACGAGATGGATTTCTTTTGAAATGGTAATTAGGTAAGAAACAATTTTTTGCAATGTTTCTATTCGTTGAGTTGTTTGAACTACAACTCCAACTTTCTTGTGAGCTTTAATTTTGTCTTCAACAGTTTTTAGATGTTCTATGTCACTTGCTACAAAAACTTTATCTGTGTATTGCTCGGCATTAGCTTTAATTGCAATAACTTCAGGGTGATCAGCCTTGCCTACAATAACTACAAAATCTCCTTCTTTGGCAAGTTGAATAGCTTGTTGTTGAACTTTTTTTACATCTAAACAAGTCAAATCAACTAATTCTAAGCCACTGTCTTGAATTTCTTTCATAACTGAGGGAGAAGCTCCGTGACTTCTAATTACGCAAATTCCACTATCAGCTTCTGAAATATCATTTATTGTTTTTATGCCTAAATTTTCAAGCTCATTAATCACTTGTGAATTGTGAATTAACTCGCCAAGTACATAAACATTCTTATCTGGATTTTCTTCTTTTAGCTTTTTAACTGTTTCAACTGCTCTTTTTACTCCGTAGCAGAAACCTGCGTATTTAGCTAAAGTTATATTTTTTGACAAGTAAATTGTCCTACTTTCATTAGACTAGAGAGGCAAAACTCTCAGTAATACCATTAAAACATAAAAGTAGAAAAATTCAAGTAGAAAAAGAACCTCTGCAAAGAGGTTCTTTTATCAATTTATTTAGTATTTTCATTAAGCCGCTTTTGCTTCTGATTTTGGCGCTTCTTTAGCCGCTAACTCAGCATCTAATTCTTTAACCAAATCTTTTACAACTTCTTCAGTTGTTCTTCCATTTTTAGGAATTTGGAATGCGGCTGCATTTTTATGTCCGCCACCATTATATTTTCTGGCAATTTCTGAAACATCATGGCTTCTGCTTCTGATAGATATTGCTGCTGCGCCACCAAATTCAGCTACTTTGAAACCAACTTCAACGCCTTCAAGTTCAGGTAATCTGCCACATACATTCTTTACTGCATCTTTACCTTCTTGTGCATAACCTTCTGCTTTGCAAGCCTTTTTAGCTGCTTTAATATCTGCATCTTCAATTATATACGCAACTTTACCGCTATTTGAATATTGAATTTTATTTAGTGCTAATTTTTCTGCGTCAAGTACAACTTGAGGTGTGTTTCCTAGAGCGTTCAAGTTAACTTCGCGATTATTAACACCGGCTTTCATCAGTAATGCGGCATCTTCAAACGTAATAGCATCTTTTGCATATTTGAAACAGCCAGTGTCTGTTAACATACCCGTATACATTGCATCTTTTGCTTCTTTGCGTAAGTTTTCAGGTTTTAAACCTAATGGTTCAACGAATTGCATTGCAATTTCAGCTGCTGCTGGTAAAGAGTCATCAATTAAGTTTGCTGTTCTTGCAAATTTATTATTGAATACTTTGCCATATTTTTCATTAAATTCTTCTTTGTATGGGTGGTGGTCAATTTTAAAACTATAGTCAGCTTTATTAAATACACCTTTTCTATAATCTGGAGCCATTAACTTAGTTTCAGAACAATCGCAAGAAATAGCTAAATCATACTTACCATATTTACTTGCAGCATCTTTATCTTGTTCTGGTTTTCCAGGCTTGTGAACAATTACGTTAACATCAGGGTTTGTGTTCAAATAGTCATAATGTTTTGGGAATTTATCGCCAAATACGAAAACATCAACTTTTTTGCCAGTAGCTTGGTTAATTAAGTTTGCCATAGCAAATGTTGTACCAAAACTATCTCCATCAGGTGATGTGTGACCTGATATAGCAATTTTTTGAACTTTAGGATTCTTTATGATGCTTGCCATTTTTTCGATGGTTTCTTTATTTTTAGGTTCTGGTGACCAACCAGTAAATGAAACTGCTAATGAATTATTTTTTTGCTTTACCAGACTTCTGCCTAAAGCTCCCATTTGATCTAAAGCGTTGTATTTTAATTCAGGCTTTATATCAGCTTGTGCATTTTTTACAACAGGTGATTTTGTTGTGTAAGCGTAACCAGTAGTTCTTACAGCATTGATTGCATTAACGTTCATTTTTTAAACTCCAATGTTAAATAAATTGATACTGATTTAAGAATCC
>CAVFBQ010000056.1:5177-10003 GCA_963620455.1 uncultured Eubacteriales bacterium | reverse complement strand
TAGAATTAAAAAAGCCAAAATAGACATTATTTTTGACGGTCTATATTCAGCAACTATCGGATATTTTGATAAGATTTTAAAAGCTCACAGCATCAAATTTAAAAGCTTACACATGAAACACGACCCAAACTTTGGTGGCGGAATGCCTGAGCCAAAACCTCAATATATGCAAGAATTAATCGAAATGATTAAGAGTAAACACGGATACGTTGGATTTGCAAACGACGGTGACGGCGATAGATACGGTGTTATTGACGAAAAAGGTAATTACGTTACACCAAATGAAATTATGGCAATTTTATTGCTACACCTAACTAAAAACAAAGGGTTAAAAGGCTCATTAGTAAAAACTGTAGGTGGTAGCACTCTTTTAGACTTAATGGCTAAGAAAACAAATACAGAACTTGTTGAAACTGCCGTTGGCTTTAAACACGTAGGCGAGGCAATGAGAAAATACAATCCAATCATTGCTGGCGAAGATTCCGGCGGACTTTCTATTCAAGGTCATATTCCAGAAAAGGACGGTATTTTAGCAAATTTATTAATTCTTGAAGTTATGGCTTATGAACACAAAACACTTGTTCAACTTCAAGAGGACTTATACAAATTTATTGGCTCAAAATTCTACAACGACAGAATTGACAGCAAATTAGACAATCAAGAACAAGTAAAAGAAAAGTTAGAAAAAGCTGAAAACTTAAAAGAACTAGGCGAACACAAAGTTGTACGTATCAACAAAATTGATGGAGTAAAACTTTACTTTGATGACGGAAGTTGGATTTTAGTTCGTCCTAGCGGAACTGAACCTTTACTTAGAGTCTACATTGAATGTGATAGTTTAGAAAAATTAGAAGAATTTAAGGAGAATATAAGAAATGCAAGTATCGCTTAACTGGTTAAAAGATTTCGTTGATTTAGACGGAATTGATGAAAAACAAATTGCTCATGAACTTACAATGAGCGGATTAGAAGTTGAAGAAATTGACTATATCAAGCCAAAATTCACAAATATTATTACAGCAAAAATTGAAAAAATTAATCAACATCCAAATGCTGATAAACTTCACTTAGTAGATGTAAACATCGGTAGTGCAGTAAAAACTGTTGTTTGCGGTGCACAAAATATTGAAGAAGGTCAAATTATTCCTTACGCATCAGTAGGTTCTCACGTATTAGACCGTAAAACAGGTGAAACCTTCACTCTAACACCTGCAGTAATCAGAGGTGTAGAATCTCAAGGTATGTTATGTTCTGCTGATGAACTAGGTTTAGACGATAGAAACTATCAAAAAGAAGACGGTATCTTAATCTTAAACAGATTTATTGAGAACCTTGAAATTGGCAAAAACTTGGAAGATGTTTTAGGCATTGAAGAAGATGTTGTTTTAAACGTTGCGCCTACAGCAAACAGAGGCGACCAAATGTCAATCATAGGTGTAGCTCGTGAATTATGCGCTATCTTCGATAGACACTTAAAATACTCACCTCTTGAAGCTACAATTGAATACGGTAATGACGGTTTTGAAGTTGAAATTAAAGACACAGATGTTTGTAAATACTACTCTTTAGGTTTATTGAGCAATGTTAAAATTAAAAAATCTCCAGACTGGATGCAGAAAAGACTTGTAGCATCAGGTATGCGTGCAATCAACAATGTTGTAGATATTACAAACTACGTTCTTTTAGAGCTAGGAACACCACTTCACGCATTTGATAGAAGTAAATTAAACAACTACTTATGTGTAAGACGTGCAAACGACGGCGAAAAACTTGTAACTTTGGACGAAGTTGAAAGAAATTTAACTCACGACAGTGTTTTAATCGCAACAAAAGAAGCTCCAGTATGTTTAGGCGGTGTTTTCGGCGGTGCAAATTCTGAAATCGATGATAACACAACTTCAATCGCCCTAGAAGCAGCTTATTTTGTACCTTCTGCAAACAGAAAGAGCGCAAGAAGCGTTGGCTACCGTTCAGAAGCAAGTGCTAGATTTGAACGTGGTATTGATATCGGTGCTGTAAATCAAGCTTTAATGCGTGCTATACAATTATTGGCTGAATACGCAGATGCTAAAGTTGATGGACTTGTAAAAACTGGTGATGATACAAACAAAATTGAACCAATTACATTAAGATATTCAGAAATTAAACGTATTCTAGGTGTTGAAATTCCAGCTGAAAAAGCTCTAACAATTCTTGAAAAATTAGGCTTTACAATTTTAGGCAAAAACGAAATTGCTGCAAAAATTGAAGTTCCATCTTTTAGAGTTGATGATGTTTACAGAGAAATCGACTTAATTGAAGAAATTTCAAGAATTTACGGCTATGATAAAGTTGCACCAACTCTTCCGGAAAAGAATGGTACACCAACAATCACCTTGGAAGAAAAAACAACTGCAAAAGTTCATAACATTATGCGTTCTTGTGGTTTGAACGAAATTGCAACTACATCATTAATCGGTAAACCTCTATTAGACCAATTTATGATGACTTATGACGACTCAAAAGCTGTAAAAGTTGCAAACGCAGCAAGTGAAGATTATTCAATGCTTCGTCAATGTATGTCAGCAAACATTTTGAGCTGTTTCAAAAACAATTATGATAACGGTCAAAAGAACTATTGGGCTTACGAAATCGGTAGAATTTATTTGAAGAATCAAGAAACAACTCACGAAAACGCAGGTGTTTCTGAAATTAAAACTCTTGCAGGTATTATTTCTGGTGATATTGAAAATTCTAAATGGCAACACGTTCAAAAAACTGACTTCTACACGCTTAAAGGCGTATTTGAAAAATTGTTATCAGAACTAGGACTAGAAAACAGAATCCAAATTCAAGCTTGCGAAGATGTAAACTTTATGCACCCATACAAGACAGCAAAACTTGTTATGCTAGGCAAACAACCTAAAAACATCGGTTTCTTCGGTCAAATTCACCCATTGTTAAAAGACAAAATGAAGTTGAACCAAGATGCATACATCTTTGAAGTAAACTTAGATGAAATTCTATCTTGTATGCATGAAACCGTGGCTAAGTTCAAACCATTGCCACAATATCCAGAAGTACAAAGAGATATGGCCTTCGTAATTCCAGAAGACGTTACATTTGCTGATATTCAAAAAGTTATTAAGAAATCAGCACAAGGCAACTTGTTCAAAGGTTCTGAAATCTTCGATGTTTACCAAGGTGAACACATTAAAGAAGGCTTCAAGAGCGTTGCTTTTAGAATTAAAATGCAAGATGCTAATGCTACTTTGACAGAGGACTTAATCGAAAAACAAATGTCTGCTGTTAAAACAGGTTTGCAAAAAGCATACAGCGAAATTTCCTTCAGAGAATAATATAACTAAGGCGCAACTGAATTTTATTCAGTTACGCCTTACTATTAATAGAGGTAATCAAACATGAAAAAACTAATTCTAACATTTACTTTTATAATTTTTGGGCTAATCTTGCCAGCAAATGCAGATGTAATGCCTGTTTCTTCTGTATCAATTCAGCACAATGCAATCGGTATGTATCAAGTACCAAAACATATTGTTGCTTACGAAAAGCCTGATATAAAGTCTAAAGTTGTGTATGAAGCTAATTGGGATTATGAAAAATTCAAAGCCTCAAGCGGAACAGACTACACATTTTTCAGCGTATTTCTACCTAAAAAAGAACTAGGATTTGTACAAGTTGTAGATTTCACAGATGATTGGATTAATATTGTATTCAACAAAGAAAGACATCTTACAGGCTGGATTCAAGCCGAAGACTTGCGCTTTATGATGTGGCGTAATTTCTATGGAATTTATGGAAGAAAATATGGATTATTCATATTTGACGACAAGAAAACCACAGTAAAAGATTTACACAGCGGAACAGAAGAAGAAACTCAAGTTGTTGATACAATAACAGCGAAGGTTTTAAAAATAAAACTTACAGCAATAAAAGGTAATTGGGCTTTAGTCACAGTACTTGATGCGAATAAAAATGCTAAAACTGGCTATATTCGTTGGAGAACTGATGACGGAGAGTTGCAATTGTTCCCTGACATAAAATAAGATTTTAACAAAAAATGAAAAAAAAGAAGAAGAGGCGGATTGTTTTGCAATCCGCCTCTTCTTTTAACTCTATATCCCAACACTCAGACCTGCGCAAAGGTTTATGGCTTGTCCCGTTAAGCCTTTTGCTTCGTCAGAGATTAAGTATTTAACTAAATTTGCGACTTCTATCGGTTCAACAAATCTTTTTTGCGGAATGCACTCTAAAATTTCATCTTCAGAGAAATAGCTATCCTCAATTGAACCTTTGCCGAGTTCTGTATCTACCCACCCTGGGTTAATTGTATTTACGGTAATATTTTCAGATGCCAATTCAAGCGCTAAAGCTTTTGTCATACCGATTAAAGAAGCTTTTGTTGCTGAATACATACTCGCAAAAGCCTCACCCATAACTCCGCTTATTGAACCAATGTTGACAATTCTGCCCCACTTTTGAGATTTCATGTGAGGGACAACTGCGCTTGCAAGATACGCAGGAGCTATGGAATTAATTTTAAAAATTTCTGAAATATGCGCGTAATCCATATCTTCGATTGGATTATAAATGTATTCGCCAGCATTGTTTACTAAAATGTCGATATTATTATTTTTAATAAATTCTGCTAATTTGGCTAAATCAGTTGATTTTTCTAAATCACAAATACAATAACCTGATACATTTAACTCTTTTAAAGCTTTTTCTGTTCTTGCTGTAACAAAAACCTTGTAATTTATAGACAATTCTTGAGCAATACATCTGCCAATCCCCTTTGAAGCTCCTGTTACTAAAACATTTTTCAT
>CAVFBQ010000056.1:4354-5086 GCA_963620455.1 uncultured Eubacteriales bacterium | reverse complement strand
ACGTCTTACAACAAAATTACGCTTTACATCTGGCAAATCCTTTAATAATTCAAACGATGCAGACAAACCATAATCTTTGTCATACCAGCGTTTATAAGTATAAGTATTCCTTGAAATACGTGTCAATTCGCTATCTAAATCAATCTCACACTCGTTGATTAAAATTTGAATCATTTGTTGAGTAATAAAAATCTGTTTTTCTCGTTCTAAAGTCCGAATAAAAGCCATAAGTTCTTTTATTTCAGGGTGAGCTTCATACCAACGGGGTTGTTGTTC
Source organism: uncultured Eubacteriales bacterium (assembly GCA_963620455.1). GTDB lineage: Bacteria > Cyanobacteriota > Vampirovibrionia > Gastranaerophilales > Gastranaerophilaceae > UBA6984. Next base: position 4,810 of record CAVFBQ010000056.1, on the reverse strand, counting down.
TTCTTCTTCCATAAACAACCAACTTTATTATTTTATAATACCAAAACCAAGCAAGAATGTGCAAACGATAAATACGGCTGCAACAATACCTGTAAGTTTATTTAAGCCTTTTTCAGCACTTTTTTGAGATGAAAACATTTGAGAAGCTCCACCAATAGCTGCAATACCGTCACCTTTAGGTGAGTGTAAAAGAATTAAAACTATTAATAGAACTGATGAAATTACTTGAATCATCCAAATTAAGCTTAAAAACATTGTTAAACATCCTCTTTGTTAGCGATAAAGAACGATATTAAATCGCCACTATATAATTGTTTGTATTGATAAAGTCTTGCTGGTCTTTTTGAAGAAGCTTTTGTAAATTCATCAAGAGTGATAAGACCTTCAGTACCTAAAACTTTTTTTCTAAAATTACGTTTATCTAACTTTTTGCCCATAATTAACTCATACACTTTT
>CAVFBQ010000056.1:0-4344 GCA_963620455.1 uncultured Eubacteriales bacterium | reverse complement strand
GAGTGAATTTTTCATTTAGCAATTGGTAAGCAACTGGGCAAGTTTTAAGCGATAATCTAACTCTAGCTCTGGTGTAATCAATAATTTGTTTGTGGTCAAATGCAAGAGGTGGTAAATTATCGATTGGATACCAAGCAACATCTTCAGATTCAACAACCTTAACATCTTCATATCTAACAAGTGCGAAGTAAACGCAAGTGATAACACGAGAGTCAGGGTGACGAAGTGGGTCGCCAAAAGTATATAACTGTTCTAAATAAACGTTATCAACGTCAGTTTTCTCTTTCAAAACGCGAACTGCAGCTTGTTCAAGATTTTCGGACATACGAACATATCCACCAGGGATAGCCCATTTGTCTTTAAAAGGTTCTCTATCACGTCTAATTAACAGAGCTTGAAGAGCGTTATTTTTAATTGTCAAAATAACCGTATCTACTGTAATTTCGTGCGTTTTAGTTTCGTTATACATTTATTCCTCTTGTTTGGTCTAGATTAATTATAACTTAAACCAAATTAAAAGTAACGTAAATTTTTGTTAACTAAATCAAAGAATCTTTAACAGCTTTTGTTGCAGAAACATCAATCATTTTGGTTGTATGTTTAGAAAGACCTGCATCTCTACCGCCATTAACAGAAATCGGAGTTGTTGAGATAGATGGTTTTATAGATGTTTTTGGCTTTGGTAATTGATGGTTAGCTTTTGGAGCCTTTCTTGAGGCTTGAATAATAGCTTGGTCAGGATTTTTCCTGTAATAGTTATAATCCGACATAATTGAATTTACAAACTGCCTGCTTGAAGCTGGAACAGATTTTTGTCTAGCAACTGCAACAGGACCAGCGTTGTATGCAGCAAGAGCCAGCTCAGTTGAGCCAAACATCTTATACATCATCTTGTAGTACATTAAACCACCCCTAATATTATCACTAAGATAATACGGATTAACTCCTAATCTTTGAGCTGTAGCTGGCATAAGTTGAAACACGCCTACAGCACCATAAGGGCTTCTTACATTGTGTCTGAATTTAGATTCTGTTTTAGCAATACTTAAAGCTAAAGCGGGTTCAATACCTAAATCTATTGAGTGTTTTACGATTGTTGCTTTTACTTCATTTTCACTTACGTTTGAAGCTAGAACACTTTGACAGAACATTAGCACTACTGAAATAGTGAGTATTACTGTTTTTTTAATCATAAAATTTTCCTAGTGTGTTGGTAAATTGTGCGGCCATGGTTAATTAAGAAAAAATGTATAAAATACACCCATGCCCTGTGTAAACATATTTTAACATAGAACTAAAAATATTGCAAGCCCACGTGACATGTGGTATAATGATAAAGCACTTAAATGGTGTATAAAAAGGAGCGCTTATGGATATGAATAAAGATATTAAGATGACTATTATGAGAAAATCATTCGCATTTACATTGACTGAGTCACTAATTATGGTAGCTATTGTTGGTGTAATCGCAACAATTACAATGGTGTCTTTGTCAGGTTTAAAGCCTAATAAAGACAAGATGTTATTGCAAAAAGCATATCGTTCAACACTTTCTGTTGTTTCAGTATTGGCAAACGATCCCGTAGCGTATCCTCAATTAAGTTCAGCAAGTTTAGAACACGTCTTTGGTTTTTCAAAGCACATGATGTTCGGCCTTGGTGCTGACCCTCTCCTAACAACACCTATAACTGAGGATCCATTTACCTGTGATCCTGGAGTACCTACACTAAATTCTATGAAGACTTCGTTTGAAAAAGGAGACTCAGATTACCTCACCGCCGAAAAACTTACTGCTATCCTAGATTCTGGTAGCAGTAGTGATTCTGGTAGCGGTAGTGGTAGTGATGTAGCCGACGATAAAATAGGTATTTCTACAGCAACAGGTTCTGGCTCACCAGCTGGGGGTGGAAACTCTGGCGTTGATGACGAAAGTAGTAGTGGTAGTGGTAGTGGTAATAACTTCTTCTTACCTAATATTGGTTCATCTTCATCATCAAATGCTACAGCTGGTGAAATTACTATAACACCCGCATCTGCAACTTTAACTAACAGAGATGTACCTAGCCGTGATACAGGCAAATATACCTCAACAAATAAATTTGCATATTTGTTTGCAGACAAAATGGTTGCCCAAACATCTGCATCTAGCATAAACAAGCCTTCTTGTTCTGGAAATGCTTGCTCATTTGTAACTCCTGATGGTATGAAATGGACTGTAACAGATAACTTTAAAGCAGGTGATACAACATCAACAGCTACTGTCGAAGTTGATATCAATGGCAGTAAAGGTCCTAACAAAGCTTATGATTCTGCAAATCCAACAAGTGTAAAAACTCCAGACAGATTTACATTTGTTGTACGTGCAAACGGTCAAGTTGTTGTTCAAAGTACCGATGCCGTAGCTGTAAAATACTTACAATCAAGAGAAAGTAAGTAGAGCTATCTCATCGGAAAAACCTTGTGATAAATGAAAAACTAAATATTATGTCACCCTGAACTTGATTCAGGGTCGCATTATCTCACCGGAAAGACCTTGCAACCCTAAAAGGAGAATAACTATGAACATAAGAAAAGCCTTTACAATGTCAGAAGCACTTATCGTTTTGGGTATTGTTGCAGTTCTTGCAACATTATCAGTTCTTGCAGTTCAAAACGCAAAACCTGACCCAGATATCGTAATGTTCAGAAAAGCATACAAGACTCTTCATGATATTGTTCAAAACTTATATTATGATAAGGAACTTTATCCAAATGCAACTGATACTTTGGAAGTTAGCACTAAAGGTTTCGTAGATAACGTTTATAAAGGTAAATTTGCAGAAGCGTTCTTGGCTAGATTAAATCCTGTTTCTGAGCCTGAAAGTTTAGATAGTTTATCAGTATCTCAACGTTGCGGAATTAACGGTGGCTTGCAGGTATGTAGCGCTAGCTCTGAGATTGCTATAAGTGGCTCAGCAATAAAAACACCTACATCAAGCTTTAATGTAGGGTCTATTTCTACTAGCGGGCTTTCAGGTACATTTCTTCTTGACGTTAGCAACCTTCCGTATAGTGTTTCTGGTAACACTGCAGATGGTATGAGTTGGACTATCAGTGATTCCTTTGCAGACTATAATGCAACATCAACTCCAGATCCCTTGTCGTACGTAACAGTGTACATTGATGGCGCAGATGCTTCAAATAATTGTTCTTACGACTCATCATCTTGCACTCGCCCTAATAAGTTTATCTTTGAGATTGACCACACAGGAAAAATTACTCCTAGAGTTTCAGCCTCTAGTGATGCAGGTATAGACCCTATTGCTTGCTCATACTTGAGATATCCAAAAATAAACAAGTTCGACAAAATACCAAAGTCTTCAAGTACAAATACTTGCTTTAGTTATTAATATGTCACCCTGAACTGCGGATTTTCGGTAGGGTGTAACAAAGTGAAACCCGTAAGTTGGAGTGGGACGTTACTCCCACGACAACCCGAATAATCCAAGAATATCTCAGGGTCGCATTAAATGACAAAAAAGAAAAACCAAATTTCACGTCACCCTGAACTTGATTCAGGGTCGCATTGAATGACAAAAAATAAAAACTAAATTTCATGTCACCCTGAACTGCGGATTTTCGGTAGGGTGTAACAAAGTGAAACCAAATTTCACGTCACCCTGAACTTGATTCAGGGTCGCATTGTTTTTCCAATAGCAATCCAAACTCAATGTCATTCCGGAAAAATAAATAATTAGAATGTAAACAAAAGGTGATTATCCAGAATCTTACCAATTATAATGCGCTATAGGAGGGTTTGTAAGGTAAGATGCTGAACAACTACGTTAAACTTATTTTCGACAAACCTAACGCTTCAGCATGACGTTATGTTTTATACTAAACCTTATGTCACATTGGTTTTACAATATTGTATTGTTTTATTCTTTTTGCTATAATTAATCTAAAGGAGTTTTTCATGAAAATAAAAGCTTTTACTTTAGCAGAAATCCTAATTGCTCTTATTATTGTAGGTATCGTTTCTGCGGCGGTCATTGGTAGTGTTAGCAATAACTATGTAAAAAACACAAATAAAAAGGCTTTTCAAAAATGCTATTCTCACATGTCACAAACAATAACTGACATGCTTAATGATAAACTTGCTTACCCTGATATTCCTATATCTGAAACAAATTTGAATCCTATCGGGTTAGCAAACAATTACACTGAAGATGGAACTCTTGACAGTTATAAATTCTACAATGAATTTAAAAGCAGAACACTTGGAGCAATTGAAACAACTCCAGGTGGAGGAGTTTTCATTGGTGATAAACACTTTATTGCACAAGATAAATCGTTATGGTGGTT
>CAVFBQ010000055.1:0-6336 GCA_963620455.1 uncultured Eubacteriales bacterium | reverse complement strand
TAACAAATAATTTAAAACATTACTTAACAAACAGATTAAAAGTTTATCTTTTTTGATAAGATTGTAGCAAAAGGAGACTTTATGAAAGATTTAATATCAGTAGTTATTCCGTCTTATAACGGAGAAAAATATATAGAAGAAACTATCCAAAGCATACAAAAACAAGGATTTAATCACGAAATTATCGTAATTGACGATATCAGCACTGATAAAACCGCTGAAATTGCAGAAAAAATGGGTTGCCGTGTTATTGTAAACAAAGAGCACAAAGGACAAGTTGCAGGAAAAAACACTGGCATAAGAGAAGCCAAGGGAGATTATTGGTTGACAATAGACCAAGACGATATGCTTACAGAAAATGCTCTTGAAACCTTATATAATAAAATGCAAGAAAATCCAAATTACAAAATTGTTATGGCTCAATTAAAAGATTTTTGTTCTTCTGATACTCCTGAGCAAAAGAATTTTTGTAAACCTGAACCATTTTATGGAATTTTAACTGGTTCTACATTATTCAAAAAAGATGTATTTGATATTATTGGAAATTTTAGAGAAGACATTATTACTGGTGATGTAATAGATTTAACAAACAGACTTCACAAGGCTAATATTGAAATCGTTAAATTACCATTCATTAGTTGTGACAGAAGAATTCATGCAAACAATTATGGCAGAACAAATCAATCTGACGAATATAAAGATTATGCCAAAATTTTAAGAGAACGAATAAAATTTAAGAAATAAGATATTCCGTATTTTTATTGTATAATTTTTGTATAATAGCTTAAAATAAAGAGGAATTTATGGAAAATTTTTATTTAACTACTGCAATTGATTACGTAAACGGCGCACCTCATATTGGTCACGCATACGAAAAAATATTAACTGATATTATCGCAAGACACTTCAAAAAAAGATGTGATGATTTGTATTTCTTATCTGGCACAGATGAACACGGCATAAAAATTCAAAAAACTTCTGCCTCTCAAGGAATTACACCAAAAGAACTTTGTGATGCTAATGCTCAAAAATTCCAAGATTGTTGGAAAGCATTAGGTGTAGATTACGACCAATTTATCAGAACAACTGATGAACAACACGAAAAAATTGTTCAAAAAATCTTTAAAAAACTTGTTGAAAAAGGTGATATCTACAAACATTCATACACTGGTTTGTATTGTAGTGGTTGCGAATGTTTCTTAAGCGAAAAAGATTTGACTGAGGACGGTCTTTGCCCTGATCACTTGAAAAAACCAGAAGAAGTTTCTGAAGAAAATTATTTCTTTAAACTTTCAAAATACAAAGATGCAATTATCAAACATATTAAAGAAAATCCTGATTTCATCGTTCCAAGTTTTAGAGCAAATGAAGTTTTAAACCAATTACAAGACATTCAAGATATTTCAGTATCTCGTTCTATCTCAAACGTAACTTGGGGTATTCCTGTTCTTGATGACCCTGAACAAGTTATTTACGTTTGGATTGATGCTCTTTCAAACTATATTACAGCTTTAGGCTATAATCCAGATGGTGAAAGTGATGAAAAATTCAACAAATATTGGCCTGCAAATGTTCAAGTAATCGGTAAAGATATCCTTAAATTTCACAGTATTTATTGGTTAGGAATTTTAATGGCGCTTGATTTACCATTACCAAAACAACTTTTAGCACACGGTTGGATTACAATTGATGAAACAAAAATGTCTAAATCTTTAGGTAATGTAATTGCACCTCAAGACATTTTGAAAAACTTTGAATTAGAAACTCCAGATGCTCTTCGTTACTATATGGCAACTTCTGCTCCTTGTGGTAAAGATGGTAACTATTCAGATGATGACTTTAAAGAAAAAGTTAATGCACATCTTGCAAATTCAATGGGTAACTTGTTAAACAGAACTTTATCAATGCTTGTAAAATACTTTGATGGTGAAATAAAATCTGAATTCAAAACAGATGCAAGCATTTTAAATACAGCTAAAAACACTATTGACATTGTAAAAAATCATTTTGACAATTATGAAGTAGCAGAAGCTGGAAACGCTATCATTTCACTTGTTGATGTAACTAACAAATATGTTACAGATAATGCACCTTGGACTTTAGCAAAAGAAGAAAAAATGCTAGAATGCGGTCAAGTTCTAACAACAGTTCTTGATATTATGTGCGTAATCGCATCATTAATTGAACCATTCTGCCCTAATATCGCTAAAGAAATGGCTAAACAATTGTCATTTGATTTATCTATAAAATATGATGATTTAACAGTTGATAATATCAAGGTTGGTAAATTAATTACAAAAGAAGATATCCACCCTGTATTTTTACGTATGGATTCTGAACTTGCAGACAAATCAACTAAGAAAAAATAATTATGGATATCAAAGAATTAAAAATCAGAATAGCTAAAAATAAGGAGTGTCTTTGACTTAGAAAACTCTAAACGAGAACTTTCTGAACTAGAAGCAAAATTGCAATCTCCAGAAGTTTGGGCTGACCAAAAACTTGCAAGCGAATTAGGTCAAAAAACAAGAGAAATAAAAGAAAATATTTCTCGCGTTGAACATTGGGAAGAAATTATTTCTGATGCAGAAATTGCGTACGAAATGCAAGATGAAGACTTAACCAACGAAGCTAATTCAAATTTAGAAAACCTAGAAAAAGAATTGGATAAATTTGATGTTCAATTAATGCTTTCTGGCGAATATGATAGTGCCGATGCAATGCTTACAGTAAATGCTGGCGCTGGTGGTACAGATGCTCAAGATTGGGCAGAAATGTTGCTTAGAATGTACACTCGTTGGGCTGAAAAAAAAGGTTGGAAAGTCACTTTAATGGATAAATCAGAAGGTGATGAGGCTGGAATTAAATCAGCAACAATAAGAATTTCTGACAAATTTGCGTTTGGTTATGCAAAAGCTGAACGCGGAGTTCATAGATTAGTTAGAATTTCGCCATTCAATGCAAATGGAAAACGTCAAACAAGCTTTGCAAGTTGTGAAGTTTCACCAATCATTGAAGATTACGAAAAAGAAATTGTCATTCCTCCAGAAGATATTGAACTTGATACTATGCGCTCAGGCGGTGCTGGTGGTCAAAACGTAAACAAGGTTGAAACAGCAGTTAGAATTTTGCACAAACCAACAGGAATTGTAATTAAATGTCAACAAGAACGTTCTCAACTACAAAATAGAACTATTGCAATGCAAATGCTTGCTGCAAAATTACTTGCAATACGTCAAGCCGAACACGAAAAAAAACTTGCAGAATTAAAAGGTCAAAATTTTGATATCAACTTTGGTTCTCAAATACGTTCTTATGTATTCCACCCATACAAAATGGTAAAAGACCACAGAACAGGTTACGAAGTTGGTAACGTCGATGCTGTAATGGACGGTGATATTGACGGATTTATTGAAGCATATTTAAAACAATAAAAAAGGTCTGGCGATTATATTACAACTGCCCGACCTTTTTCAATAATTCTACTTTCTAACTTTATTTTCTTCACCTTTTACTAGACGTTTAATATTTTCTCTATGAAGATATATGATATATAATGCACCAATTGCACAATATACAACATAAGCAATTGGTTGGTGGAAGAAATACATTAAAACAGGAGCACAAGCTACTGCAATAATTGAACCCAAGGAAACATATTTAGAAATATATGTAATTGCCCCCCAAATTGCTGCAATAATCAATCCTACTTGCCAATTAAGAGCCAAAATTGTACCAACTCCTGTTGCTACTGATTTACCACCTTTAAATGCTAAGTAAATTGGTTTGCTGTGACCTATAATTACAGCGACTGCTGCAACTACTGCAGGAATACCTAATTCTGCTTTAAAATGAGCAAATAATACTGCCAAAATTACAGGAATTGCACCTTTAAAAGCATCTAAAAGCATTACAATAAAGAAATATGGAGTTCCTAAAACTCTTTTAACGTTTGTTGCACCAGTTGAGCCTGAGCCTACTTCTCTAATATCTTTTCCTGTTTTTGCTTTTACAATGATGTAACCTGTTGGAATTGAGCCGATTAAGTATGAAATAACAAAAACGATTCCTAACATATAAAACCAAGTCACAAATTCTTTTAAAATCCCAACTATATTCATAAATTTCTCCTTTTTGTCGATTGTAAAATATTATCTTAAAATTATCAAATAGTTAATATCCGCTTTAACATCTTTATTTTTAGGCATTTTTTTCCATAATTTCATGTGAATTGTTGCTGGATAAGCCATTGTTGTAAATTTAAGTTCATTTTGAAGTGGTGAACCATTGTTACAACCACCTTGAACACCGCATGCATTACCTAAGTGAATAAAATCTTTAAACGCATAAACATTTGTTGAAATATTTTCTTTTTGTGTAAACACAGTATTTTTTAAATTATCTGCATAAGCAAATTTGAAACCTAAATCACGAGCATTCAAACCTTTTAGCAAGAATGTATGACCTAAGTTTCCTCGATATGCAGAAACTTCAAAAATAACTTTGATTGTATTTTCATCTTTTGAATAATTTATTTTTATAGGAATTAAGTAATCAACAGGAGTGCAATCTTTTTTTGCTTTATCGTCAAAACTTAATCTATCAAGCCCAACAAGCATTGTAGGGTTATTAATATAACGGCTTTCTTCTGATAAACCAATATTTGCTTTCGCTCCACGACCTGTGCAAGTCAAGGCTTCAATACTTAACCAAGGTTTTTTATCAACGATTTGTCCAAAAACTTCTTCTGTTGGAGTGTAATTTCTATTTTTAAAAATAGTTTTTTCTACATAAGCTTTTCTTAATTGATAAATTTCACTTCTTTTTTTGTAGTTTAAATCTGTCATTGGATTAATTGGTACACTACCTGTAACCCAATATTCATCATCTTCGTCATTATTAAACTTGTCAAAAGGACTGTTTGACTCCTCTTTTTTAAATTCATTTTCAGGATATTCCATTTGAATTTCAACATCATCTACAGTATCGTCTTCATCTTCAAGTTCTTCTTGCCATGGTTTTTGAGAAGACAACTTCAAAGCACCTTTTTTTTGAATATTATCAAAAAGGTTCTGATTAATCATAAAGTACAAAATCAATCCAACAACCGTCACTATGATTATCAAAAAATTTTTAAACTGATGGTTATTTGAATTCATGTTGTTCTCTCTATTTTTAGTTTAAATTAGGCAATATCCCAACGTCCGCAAGTACCACCCCAACGTGCAATGATATTACCTTGAATATCTTTAATATTTTCGTAATGAGGATGATTGTGTTCGTCCATACCTTCAACAATTGTAATAACCTCACATTGATTAGAGCAACCGTTGCAATCACAAGTGATTGAAGCAAAATGCATATCACCAACTTCCCAACCTCTGAAGGTTGTTGGTTTTTCTGTATATTGATGGTTTTCCATAGCCAATAATGCTGCACCAATAGCACCCATTGTTTGGTGATTTTCAGGAACTACTATTTTTGTTTTTAATTCTTCTTCAAATGCCTTAACCATACCCTTGTTAGTTGCAACACCACCTTGGAATGAGATTGTTGGTAACAAATCTTTTCCTAATGCTAAATTTGCTAAGTAATTTCTAACTAATGCTTGGCAAAGACCATATAATAAATCTTCTACTGGATATCCTAATTGTTGTTTGTGAATCAAGTCACTTTCTGCGAATACACCACAACGACCTGCAATACGAGCCGGATTTGTAGATTTTAATGCAGTATCACCAAATTCTTCAATTGGAACATTTAAACGTTGTGCTTGGTGGTCTAAGAAACTTCCTGTACCTGCTGCACAAACTGTATTCATTGCAAAATCTGTAACAATACCATCTCTCAAGATGATAATTTTACTATCTTGTCCGCCAATTTCAAGAATTGTTTGAACTCCTGGAATATTAACGCTTGCAGCTACTGCGTGAGCTGTAATTTCATTTTTAATAATATCTGCACCAACTAATGCGCCTGCTAAGTTACGACCAGAACCAGTTGTGCCAACACCTTTAACATCATATTCTTGTGTTGCCTGTGATTTTAAATGTTTCAAACCTTCTTGAACCGCCATTACTGGTTTTCCTGCAGTTCTCAACATATAACTATCAACGTATTTGCCGTTTTCATCAACCAATGCTAACTTTGTTGTAACTGAACCTACGTCTATACCTAAATATACTGTTAGTGCCATATTTATACTTCCTTTTCTTTCTTGTTATTAAATACTAGCACAAACAAATGTAACAGATTGTAAATATACCTAAAACATGTATAAAGTTTCTTTTATAGATACCGATATAGAGAATATAGTAAGTTGTGAAAGTGTAAATT
>CAVFBQ010000054.1:732-7596 GCA_963620455.1 uncultured Eubacteriales bacterium | reverse complement strand
AACCTGAACTGCTTTAACAAGAAATATCATTGTTAAAAATACAAGCAAAACTTGTAAGAATAAAAGACCTAAATGTCCCCAATAGCTATTAATTAAATAAAATACAACACTAGAGCCCCACTCGTGATCATACCAAGCATGAGTTGGTGTGTACGAGTAAAAGTCAAACTTTGCAACTTGACCAGTCTGAACAACTGCCATTCCAGCAATTAATCTAGCCCACATATCAAAGTCATAATTCTTTGATTTTAGTGCAATTGCGGCACTACATAAAAATAATAAAGCATAAAAAATTACAGTCATTGTGCGTTCTGCACAAATAAAGTTTTTAATTTTTTCTGCGATTAACGCAATTTTACTAAATATTTCTTTCATAATGGGTTAAGTATAACATAATTAATTATCTTAGTGCAAGATGATTATATTAAATAAGTAACTCATTATTAAGGTAAAGGATCATAACCTCCTGGATGAAAAGGATGACATTTACAAATACGCTTTATCCCTAACCATACACCTTTCAATACACCATATTTTACAATCGCCTGACGCATATACTCAGAACAAGTTGGTGTAAATCTGCATACAGGAGGTGTGTATTTTGAAATACTTTGGTATATCTTAATCAAAAATATTAAAAACTTTTTAATCATAATTCATCAATTACATTTGTTGCTCTTGTTGCATATAACTTTCACCGATTGTATCCACAGCCTCAACCTTAATATCTGTAATCAATTCAGAATAAGAAATTACAACAATTGTCGGAATATGGCGTTCTAACAATTGGAATAGAGGCAACCTAATTCTTGGAGAACACAAGATTACAGGTTGTTTACCTATATTTTGGTGAGCATTCATTAATGTTGCAGCCGTTGTTTCGATTAATTCTTGTACCTGCATTGGATTCAACAAGAACATTGTACCAAGCTCAGTTCTTTGACAACTATCATCAAGGACTTTTTCCCATTCTGGAGAAAGTGTCAAAGCATATAAAACTTTATCCTCTTGAACGTTACCTAAACAAATTTGACGACCTAATGCAGCTCTCAGACGTTCTGATAAAATATCTGGCTCTTTTGAAAATCTTGCATAATCGCACAAACGTTCAAATATAAAGATAATATCCTTGATTGAAACTTTTTCTCTAATTAAGTTTACAAAGATTTTTCTCAAATCACTTGTAGAAATAATTGTTGGAACTAAGTCATTTACAAGAGTTGGGTCTTGAGAACGTACTAATTCCATTAATTTTAACACGTCAGTTTTTGTCATAATATCATCTACGTGTTTTCTTGTAATTTCTTGCAAGTGAGTAATTACAACATCAGTTGCATCAACGGCAGTAATAGCCTTTGTTGATTTTGCATCTTCTTCAGAAACCCAATATGCTTGAGTTTGGTATGTTGGGTCAACACCCACAATAGCGTCATCAGGAACTTCTGTTTTTACAGAATCCCATTGGTCTGCAATTACCATATATTTTCCAGGATATACAAAACCAGTTGCAACTGTATTACCACGAATTGCAATCAAATATTCATTAGCTTCTAAAGCTGATGAGTCCATAATTCTGATGTTTGGCAAAATGTAACCTAATTCATCAGTTACACGTTGTCTTAAAGCTGCAATCTTTGCTAACAATTGACCTTCTTGATCTGGGTCTGCAATTACAAGTAAGCCCGCTCCTACTTGCAAACTCAATACATCAACACCAAGTCTTTCATACATTCTGTTAGGGTTAACAAGGTCTTGCATGTTTTGACGTACACTTTCCAATTGCCCTAATTGTGATTGAACATCGGCATTAACAAGTACTGACAAGCCTGCAACAACCAAGCCAGCGGCAAACAAGATAAATGGCAACCAAGGCAAACCTGTTACAGGACTAGACAAAGCAATCAAAACCAAGAAACCAGCTGCCAAGAATAATGGATTTGGTTTACTTGTAATTTGAACTACCAAATCAGAACCCAAAGAGTTAGCCCCTGATGCACGAGTCATAAAAATACCGGCTGCAATTGACATTAATAGAGATGGCAATTGTGATGACAAACCATCACCAATTGTTAAAATCGTATATTTTGCAACAGCATCAGCTGGTGGCATTTGGTTCATCAAACAACCTACGCACAAACCACCAACAATGTTGATGATTGTAATAATCAAGCCCGCAATAGTATCCCCTTTTACGAACTTCATAGAACCGTCCATGGAACCGAATAAACTTGATTCACGTTGTAAGTCTTCACGTTTTCTAACGGCTTCTTCCGGAGAAATCAACCCAGCATTGAAGTCAGCGTCGATTGTCATTTGTTTACCAGGCATCGCATCTAAGGCAAATCTGGCGGATACTTCGGCAATACGTTCAGCACCCTTTGTGATTACCATGAACTGTACAATTGTAATAATCAAGAAGATTACAACCCCTACAACCATGTTACCTCCAGTTACGAAGTGTCCGAACGCTGATACAACCTCCCCTGCATCGCCTTTTGCCAAAATCAAACGGGTTGATGCGATTGACAAAATCAAACGGAACATTGTACCAAGAAGAATGATCGACGGGAATGCCGCCAATTCCAAAGGTTTCTGTACGTACAGGGCTATCATCATTAAGACAACCCCAAGTGTAATATTCATACTGATTGAAAAGTTAATAACCCAATTTGGCATTTCCATAAGCAAGATAAGTATCAGGGTTAATACAAACCCTGCTAACACAAATTCGCTTATAGGTTGACTTCCTCCTTGCGGTGCTGCCATTACATACCTTTCAATGCTTCTTTAATTATTTCCAACTGTGTATCTATAGATGCATCAACAATTCCGTTGTTCGTATTCAAGATACAACCACCCTCCTCAATTGTATCATCGCCAACTACTACTATTTTAGCATCAATACCCATTGAAGAAATGTATTCAGGTAATTCCGTTTTAACCAAATCCACTTGCAATGGATTTAGTTTTACTGTAATACGAGGTTCTTCCTTTGACAGGGTTCGCATTACATCTACTATTGAGTTCAAGATTACCTGAGGATCTTGCTCAACTTCTTTTTTAATGATTTTTCTAGCAATATCAACACTTATTTCCAAAATATCAGGCGCAATAAATTCAAAAACCTCTTGTTTTGAACTTATAAAATCCGCTATTTTGCTACGCAATGCAATAATATCAGTTTCAGCTTGTTCAATTCCTGCTCTATAGCCTTCTTTTGCCGCAGTTTCCTTAATCGTATCAGCTTCTTCTTGCGCTCTTGAAATAAGGTTTCTATCATCAATACGACGATAACCACGCCGTCTATCTCCACGACGACGTTCTTGCCTTTGTGAAAAATCAATGTTGTCCAAATCAAACAAATCAATAGGAGCTTCAACCTCTGGTGTTGGTTGAGGTTGAAGTACCGCCTGTGGTTGAGGCATTGTCGCTTGAGGCTGTACAACCTGTTGCGCACGTTGCTCATTTGATTTATTTTGCTTTTTTATAATCATGATTGATTATATTATACACTACATTCAATATGTTGGGCAATAATGTTAGAAACTTTTGGTGGAAGTTCATATAATTCGCCTTGTAAAGCGCTCGTTACAAACTTTTTAACATTCAATCTTTCGTTTCTTATCATTACTTCAACTTTTTCTCTTGTAGAATTTTTCAAAGCATTTCTAATTCTATATACAAGTTGGTTTGGACTTGTCGAATTTTTACTTGGCAAGTTCGTTTTAATTTCTTTTAAACATTGAATTGCTGTATTTGCATCAACTCTTTGATTCAAATCTGGCATTTGCATATATTGAATTACGAGCTGTGCATCTTGAGGGTTAAATTTGTTTAAGATTGAAGAAACTTTATCTTGAGATAAAGTTCTCAACAACAACGCTAATGATGCTAACTTGAAAGCCTTTTTATCGCCTGCTTGTATTTGCGCTTGAGGTACAGAAACACCCGCTTGTTGTTGTGGTTGGGCTTGTTGAGCCTGCTGTTGTGCTTGTTGTTGGGCTTGTGCTTGACGTTCTGCCTCTTGTTGAGCTTCAACTTCTTCAAGTAATTGGTTTAAATTATTTTGCTTTTCAGCTTGTTCTTTTAATTCTTCGTCAATAATACCACGTTGTTGCAACTCATCTAGCGCAGCTTGATAGGCTTGAATTACATGATGTTCAATAAGCTCTAAAATTTGGTCTTGTGGTAAATTTTGTTTAATTGATTGTTTACCAATATCAAAAATTGTGAATGCAATTTTTTGCATTACACCATCCCAATATTCAGGTTGAATACCAGAACGAATCAAGTCTACAGACTTATGGAACGACCATTCTGCAATAATTTGAGTTAACAAAATTGCTTGTTCAGCATTAAAACCAGCCTCTGCATCATTAGAAATTGCTTCACCAGCTAAACTTGCGAAATTTACTAATGTTTTTACAACATAGTTCTTTTGAAAATCGTCAAAGTCTTTTGGCACAAGTTCTACAGCTTGTGATGCTAAATCGTTTGCAAATTGTTTATGATCAAATCCTTCTATTGGCATTTTATTTTGAAATCCGTTTCTTTATTTTTATTAAGTGTCCTCTTAAACTTGTTTGAATAAGCAAACAGGCAAAGAATGAACATTATAACAAGTTAGCTTTCAATCCAGCTTCTAATTTTTTCACCAGTTTCGTTTGGATCAAGTGCATCTACATCGGAGCGAATTGCTGCAAGGGCTTCGTCAATTACTTGTGGTGGAATTTGTGGCACTATTTCTCTTTGTTGTTGTTCAATCAAACCTTGTTGTAATTGAGATTGACGTTCAATCAATTCTGCAGCCTTCATATTCATATCACGTAATTGTGCATCTTGTTCGCTTGCAATATTTCTCAATTGTTGCATTTCTTGTTGGTGTGCAATTTGACTTGCTTTCAACTTGCTTGATACAACTGCATAACCGCCTGTTAAGCATACGCCAACCATTGCTAGAACTAACCACCAAGGGTTACCAGATTCATCTTTCTTTGGTAAGTTTTCTGGTCTATCAGTTGCTAAGTATGGTTCTATTGTTTCAGACAAAGCAATTGTTACATTTTCAGGTTTAACCTTTGGACTTGCAGCTCTTGCAATTAATTCCTTCAATTCTTCAAGAGTTGTATCTGCAGGTAATGAGTTCTTTTCCAATGTTACTGCAATTGAAATTTCTTCAATTACCCCTGGTTTCATGTATTCGTTTATTTGAGTTTTAGAAACTCCATATTGAGTTTCTCTTGCTCTTCTTGAGTAATTTCTATTTTGAGATGATGCTGACGCTTGACTTGCAGAACCTGGAGTTACTAAACCGTTTGGTAAGTATACACTTACAGCATTTGCTCTGCCAGAGCCTCTACTATTATCTGAAGATTCATCCCCCAAACCTTCAACGAAAGTTTGTTCAGAAACTGATGCCTTTTGGTTTGGATCATAAATAATGCTTGATTTTTCAACAGGTGATTGTTTTAATGAAGTACTTACGGTTGCAATAAAATTACCTTTACCAATTAGTCTGTCTAATTGTGCGTTAACTTTTTGTTGCATGTACTTGTCATTTTCTTCAACCTTTTGTAACATTTCGTCTTCAGCACCTATAATGCTTGAATATACGTTTCCGCTTGTATCTGTAATTGAAATGTTATCTGCAGTTAAACCTGCAACACTACCTAATAACAAGTTAGTGATTGCTTTTATTTTCAATGGTGGTAATTTTTCACCTGAAAGTTTTGTTGTTAATTGAACCGTTGCAGTAACAGGTTTTTGCATAGATGAGAACATTGTTTGTTCTGGAATAGAGATAAATACTGAGGCATTATCAATACCGTCCATTTTACGTATTAATCTTGCTAACTCACCGTTAATAGCTCTTGCTAAACGAATTCTTTTATCATCTTTTGTTGATGTGAAATCACCCTTATCGAAAATTTCCAAACCAACATTTTGATCCATCAAACCACTCTTAACGATTTCCAATAAAGCAGCATCACGTTGGCTTTGGTTGTAAGTACCTTTTTTCAATACGATTGAAGATTTTGTACCATCTAAACTTCTTGAAGCTGTAATACCAATTTTTGCCAATAACGCTTGAATTTCAATAGCTTTACCAATGTTATCAGTAGTTAATAAAACCATATCCTCTTGAATTGGTTTTTCACTTACCAGTTTAGCTTCGCTTGAATTTGCTTTATTGCCAGCAATCATAATTGCAGACATTATGCCCAGCGCTAGTATTACTACTACCGCTGCGATAATTCCATATAATAAAGGTTTGTTTTCTAAAATTTTCTTTAAGTCCATATTTCCCCTGCTCAGTCTTTAAAGATTTTTTATTCGTTAATTATTAATTAATATTATTACTACGCATTATCATTCTATACTTGAATTTGTGTAATTTTATCATACGCTTGAATGACTTTTGAAACTGCGTTTGTTGCAACTGTCAAAGTTACCTCAGCTTGTGACATTGCAATCATTACATCATGAACATCAACACCTTGATCTCCACTTGCTGCTTTTGCCAACAAATCATCTGGCTTGTTCATTTGTTCATTCACGTTTGAAACCATATTTGTCATTACGTCTTGAAAACTTTGTTTTCCGACAGGATTGTCTTCAATATTTGAAATTCTACCAAAGCGCATACCTATATCGTAAGTACGCATTGATGGAATTTGTGAATTGAAATTTACAGAATTAAATCCGTTCATAATACACCTCGCTTTTATTTATTCTTCTCTCTTTTTCGTCTTTCTTATAGATATTTTTAGTAAATTCTTTAAATTTAATCTTTTTATATTACAGGCTAAAATTAAAATCATCTATTCAATGTAGCTATTTCTTAATGATTTGTTATTAAATTTC
>CAVFBQ010000054.1:0-722 GCA_963620455.1 uncultured Eubacteriales bacterium | reverse complement strand
GTTATGAAATTTCCACATGTGGGTTTACAAAACTTAATCAATCAGTTATGTTTTATTTATGAATAAAAAGCCTCAAAAAATTAAAGAAATGTTTAACCAAATTGCCCTAGTTTATGATTTTAACAACAATCTAATGTCTTTTGGACAACAGGTTCGGATAAAAAAACAAGCAGTAAAATTTTTAAACGCACACAATGTAAAAGTTCTTGACCTTTGCTCTGGAACAGGCGATATAGCAGGATTTATTGACAAATCTTGTAAAGTTACAGGATTAGATTTTTCAGAAAAAATGTTAGAAATTGCACGCAAAAAGTTTCCTTGGGTTAACTTTGTTGATGGTGATTGCACCGATTTACCGTTTAAAGATAACTCTTTTGATATCGTAACCATAAGTTTTGGACTTAGAAACATTGAAAATTATGATAAGGCACTTGATGAAATTTATCGAGTTCTAAAACCTAACGGACTTTTTATGCATCTTGATTTTGGTAAAAAGAACTTTTTGGGTGACCTTCTTTTTGATATCGTCATTCCACATCTAGTGAAAATATTTTACAAGGATAATTTACCTTATGAATATTTAGTTAAATCAAAACAGTTATTTTTTGACGAGAAAGCATTGATTAAATTATTTGAGTGCCACAACCTACCCCTAAAAGAAAAACACACAATGTTTTTTGGTGGCGCAAGCTGTCACATTTGCATGAAATAATGTTAAAAAC
>CAVFBQ010000053.1:0-3760 GCA_963620455.1 uncultured Eubacteriales bacterium | reverse complement strand
TGAAAAAATTATATTTGCAAAAATATGATTGGGAAAACAAACAATTAGAAAATATTGAATATTTATTTGAAAGATTTTTAAGAATACAACAAAGCGTTTCCGTTATGCAATCAGAATTGCAAGATTTGAAATCAGTATTCAAACTATACTTTGAACTTGGTGGAAAACCGATTGAATCTCAACACGGCGATATGCTTGTATATCAATCAAAACAATCCTTCCACTATGATTTTGAGGACATTAAAGATATTTTAGAAGAAGTTGGTGCTTTAAACAAAGCCGTAAAACTAAATTGTGGCTTTGTCGACAGACTTTGCAACGGGCA
Organism: uncultured Eubacteriales bacterium; assembly: GCA_963620455.1. GTDB lineage: Bacteria > Cyanobacteriota > Vampirovibrionia > Gastranaerophilales > Gastranaerophilaceae > UBA6984. Next base: position 3,435 of record CAVFBQ010000053.1, on the reverse strand, counting down.
AAGTTTAGAAGAATGTAAGCGTGAAGCAATAAAAGCAGCACGCAAAGAAATCTCTGAAAACAGAAATGTACAAATTATTAAGGCAGGAAAGTAGAAATGACAAATATTTTAGCAAGATTTTTTAAAGAACCACCTATCAAACCTGAAATTCAGGACAAGGCAACGGTGGACAAAATGTATAAACATTGGAGTATCAGAATATTTCTATCTTGTTACGTAGCTTACATCGTAGCGCATTTTTGCCGTAAAAATATTGCCGTAGCTTTACCGTTTATCGGTCAAGATTTAGGCTATACTAACACTCAGTTAGGTATTTTGGGATCTTCTTTATATATGACTTATGGTATTGGTAAGTTTATCAACGGTATTATTGCCGATAGAAGTAATGTTAGAACTTTCTTGCCTACTGCAATGATTATTTCTGCTATTGCAAACTTATGCTTTGCTTATAGTGCAGTATTTATAACTCCAGGACACGTTTCATTCTTTGGATTGCCGTCAGCTACAGTCCTTTTATGGGTATTAACTTTCTTCTGGGGCGCAAATGGTTGGTTCCAATCAATGATTTTTCCACCAATTGCAAAAGCACTTTCTTATTGGCTTTCAAAATCTGAACGTGCTACAAAATGGTCTATTTGGTCAACTTCACACCAATTAGGCGTATTCACAACAGTTATGCTTTCTGGTATTTTAATCGGTCATTTCGGGTGGAAAACAGCCTTTGGTATCGAAGCTGTATTAGTTACTATTACAGGCTTCTTCTTATATTGGTCATTAAGAGATAGACCTCAATCATTAGGACTTCCTGATGTCGATGTTTACAAAAATGAACCAATCGAAAAAGCTGAAGAATCTAAAAAAGCTAAAATGTCTTACTTTGAGATGTTTAGAAAATATATCGTTTGTAACAAAATCCTTTGGTTACTATCAATTGCATACGCTTTTGTTTATGTAATTCGTTTCGGTACAGAAGATTGGTTTGTAAAATATTTAATGGAATACAAAGGCGATACACTTGCTATTGCAACAGCAAAATTAAGTTCTCTTGCAGTAGTTGGTTCAATCGGTGCGATTGCAGCAGGTTGGTTTTCAGATCGTTCCAAATCAGGTAGCAGAATCCCTATCAACATCGCCTTCTTTATCGGTTTAGGTGTATGCTTATTCTTGTTCCACATCAATACAATAGATGCTTTTGACTATGTTCTAGCTGCATTAATTGGTGCATTTACAGCTGGTCCTCAATTGTTACTTGGCGGTGTTTGCGCTCTTGAAGCTACCTCAAAAGAAGTTGCATCTGCAGCATTAGGCTTTGCTGGTATGTTCGGCTATGTTGGTGCAGTTCTTTCGGCTTCTGGTACAGGCTTTATGATTGATACTTTCCAAAAACACTTTAATAACGGTTGGTTAGGTGCTGTAATCTTCTGGATTTCATCGGCAATTATCGGTATCATGATGTGTTTAGTAATTATGGCATATTCAGCATCTCAGAAGAAGAAATTACAAACTCAAGCAGTTGAAACAAGTGAAGAAAAAGAAACTGTAAAACAATAAAAAGAGGTAATAAATGAAAAAACTTTTTGTAATATCAGGCTCATCTGGCGTTGGTAAGGGTACTGTGATTAAAAAGTTTTTAGATCGTAATAAGGACTTCAAATTGTCTGTTTCTTGCACTACACGCGGAAAACGCGAAGGTGAAGAACACGGTAAAAATTATTACTTTTTATCTCATGATGAATTTAAAAAAGCCATTGATAATGGCGATTTCTTAGAGTGGGCAGAATTTTCTGGAAACATGTACGGAACAAATAAAAAATTCGTACAAGAATGTTTGGATAATGACGAAAATTTGCTTCTTGAGATTGATACACAGGGTGCATTACAAGTTAAAAGAAAAATGGATAATGCTGTTTTAATCTTTATTCTGCCACCTTCAATAGAAGAACTCGAACGTCGTTTGAGAGGTAGAGGGACTGAAACAGAAGAGGCTATTCAAAAAAGATTACACACGGTAAAATCAGAAATGGAAAACGCAAAAACATTTCATTATAGTGTAATAAACGATGACGTTGAAAGAGCGGTCGAAGAAATTGAAGGCATTATAAAAAATGAACAAGTATGATTTAGTAAAAATAATTGAAAACTTTGCTCCTTCTGAATTACAAGAAAAGTGGGACTGTTCAGGTTGGATAGTGGAAACATCTCAAACAGATGTAAAACGTGTAATGATTGCACTGACTGTTGATGAAAAAGTCTTTAAGCAAGCGTTAAATAAGAATTGCGATATGATAATCTCTCATCACCCAATGTTTATAGTACCTTTAGCGTTTAGAGGAATTGATATTTACTGTGCGCATACAAATATGGATAAAGCGCTTGGTGGAACAACAGACACATTCCTTGAAGCATTAGGTTTTCAAGGAAGTCCTGAAGGGGAATTTTTACGCATTGTTGAAAGAAACATTTCTGTCAAAGATTTAGCACAAAAAATTAAAAAAGTTTCACCAAATGCAAGATTAATCAACAATAACGGGGTTCAACATGTTTCAAAAATCGCGTTTTGTGCTGGTTCTGGAATGGATTTTTACCACGAAGCTCTTAAAAACAATTGCGATTGCTTCATTACAGGTGATATAAAATATCATAGCGCAGTAGATTCGCAAATTGTGATGTTTGACGTTGGTCATTTTGAAAGTGAAATATTGATTAAAAAAGTTTTTTATGGCTTAATTAAAGATAAAATTGAGGTGGTAATAGCTGATGAAAACTCTCCATTTAAAACTATATAACTTAATTGCAGTTGTTTTATTGTCTGTAAGTGCCGTATTTGCATATCAAACACTTGCTTTTGATTTTCCAATTGGCGCTGGTAATTGGCATGCAGCTTATCACCAAACAGTTGGAAATGAAACAATTGTTCAATATGTTCCGCCTGGTGAAAGTTACGAACATTGGACTAAAGCATTAATTATTCACTCATATAGGTACCCTCGTCAAAACAGTGCTGCAGGGCTTTTGAGAACTGTTACAGGACAATTAGAAACTTTAAATTCTTATTCAAAATATGTTTATTTAAGAGCAACTGTTGATGACGCTATTGCTACAAGATGTGTTGTTTCAAATGCTAAGATGAAAGCTCAATGCGACATTTATCGAGCAATGACCTCATTTAACGGATTTATAACAATGCAATATATAAACAGAAACCAAGAGGATTTCAAAAGCAATTATATGAATTGGTTAGAAGCTATTAGAACTGCAAAACCTTATCAAGCCGCATTTAGAAACGACCGCTACATGAGCAAAGATAATTTTGAATTGTAAGGATTATGACCAAGAGTTACAAAGAATACGCACAAGATTTGATACAACTAGCTTTGCCTATTATAATGGGGCAAATTGGATTTACTTTTATTATGGCAGGTGATGTTTTTGTTG
>CAVFBQ010000052.1:0-2599 GCA_963620455.1 uncultured Eubacteriales bacterium | reverse complement strand
GGTATATAGATATTAGGAGAGAATTTCCACCCCAGCTAGCTATATAATGAAAAAAGTGAGTACCTATGAAAGACAAAATTGCAAAAGTAATTATTGGTTTTGTGACATTTTCAGCATTTTGTGCTGCGTGTTCGCCAATGTTTTTCATGAATAATTCTAGTAACAAAAAACCTATCAAGGCAAAATATTTTGACAACAATGGTTCAACTTTTTACACCCGCTCTGATTATAAAAAACCAACGACTTCAACTAACGTCAAAAGAAGTTATGGACGTATAATCTACTTGGGCGAGCCTATTGAAGGCGTTATGAACTTTAATTAATAATAAATGTTACAAATCTCTTGATTTTATATTTGTTTTCTATTATCATCGTAATAGAATTTTTAGAGTATAAAAAATGAAGGGGTTTACAAAATGTCATTAGGAACATTAGAATTTGAAATTTTAAATTCAATCTGGAAATTACAAGCAATTGACGAAGACATGAACATCTCAGTTAAAAATGTTGTTGACAACATGTCTGAAAATGGCTTAAATAGAGCTTACACAACAGTTAAAACTGTAATGGACAGATTAAGTTCTAAAGACTTACTAGTAAGATATAGAGCTGGTAAAAAATTCTTCTACAAAACCGTTATGGATAGAGATGAAATGGCTAACTCAGCTATTAAAGAACTTTCTAGACAATTTTTTGACAACGATACAGCTAAAATGATTAGATTTATCGAAACTGAATGTCTTGATTTAGTTTAGTTTTTACATCTTAAAATGGTTGAATTTCAAAATACAATTGAGGCTCGAAAATATATCGGGAGGCTGATTATTCAAGTTTTAACCGATAGAGTTATTGTGCGTGAAGCGATTAAAAGATTTCCACATGATGCTTCTGATCCTTCAATCAAGAGCGCTTATCACGCACTTGTTCATAGAGAGGCTGACGAGGATTTGCGACGTCGGGATTTGAATTACAAAGATGCGCAAGACAGTTACCTTGAGCAACTTGCAAGAATTTTAGAGCAAGGCAACGAGTTACCTAAAAATATTATAAAAAACTACAATCAGTATTACCGCGACATTCAAATTAATCAAACTGATTTTATGAAAAAATTAGTTAAGCGTTTGTGTAAATTCTTGAATGTTTAGCTTATAATAAGGCTATGGCAAAAGCGAAGGTTAAATCAAAATATGTCTGTCAAGAATGTGGTTATGAAACTGCTGGTTATTTGGGCAAATGTCCTGAATGCGGAGCTTGGGGTTCAATTGTGGAAGAAGTTGAGGCAAAACCAACTTCAAACTCTTCTGTTGCGGACTTTTTAAATACAGAAAAGCCAAAACTTATAAATGAAATTACACTTGACGACAGCGTTAGAGTTAGCACGAACATTTCAGAATTTGATAGAGTGCTTGGCGGTGGACTTGTTCAAGGTTCTTTAATATTGCTTGCTGGCGACCCTGGGATTGGTAAATCTACATTAATTCTTCAAACAAGTGGTGAATTTTGCAAGCAAAACAAAAAAGTATTATACACTTCGGCGGAAGAATCCGCAAGCCAAGTAAAACTTAGAGCAGAAAGACTTGGTATTCACTCAGAGAACCTTTATATTTATCCACAAACAAATTTGGAACTTATAAGAGCGCAACTAAAGGACTTGAAGCCTGATGTGCTTGTAATTGACAGTATTCAATCAATTTATACAGAAAACATTTCGTCTTCCGCTGGAAGTGTTAGTCAAGTGCGCGAATGTTGCAATATTTTAATGCAAATTGCAAAGAGCGAAAATATTACGATAATCGTTATCGGGCATGTTACAAAAGAAGGCAACATCGCAGGTCCAAAGGTTTTAGAACACATGGTTGATGCTGTAATTCAATTTGAAGGCGACAAATACAAATCTTATAGAATGCTTAGAGCTGTAAAAAACCGTTTTGGAACAACCTCAGAGGTCGGAATGTTCGACATGCATTCAAGCGGGCTTGTTGAAATTACAAACCCTAGCGAAATTTTCTTAAACGAAAATCACATTGCAACTCCAGGAAGTGTAATCATCGTTACAAGCGAAGGAACAAGACCTTTATTGCTTGAAATTCAAGCACTTGTTGGAGTAACGCCTTATCCAAGTCCAAGAAGAGTTACAAACGGTGTTGATACCTCAAGAGTATTACAAATACTTGCAGTGCTTGAAAAACGAGTTGGCTTAAACCTTTCAAAACAAGATGTTTACGTGAATGTTATCGGCGGTATTGATATTTCAGAACCTGCAGCCGACTTAGGTATAGCAATTGCAATTACAACCTGCTTAAATGACATTACGGCTGATATGAAAACAGTTCTTATCGGTGAAATTGGATTGTCTGGAGAAATTAGACCAGTTAACGATCTTGAAAAGCGTATCTATGAAGCCCAAAAGCTAGGTTTCAAACGCGCAATTGTACCCGCATCAAACAATATTAAAGAAAAATTCAAAGAGATTGAAGTCGTAGAAGTTAAGCGTATTATTGATGCGATTACGGCAAGTATTAAAAAATCTTAGATATTTACATAATAAAAAGTCTGTCAATAGAATTGGCAGACATTAAATAAACACGAGGATATTAAG
>CAVFBQ010000051.1:0-5809 GCA_963620455.1 uncultured Eubacteriales bacterium | reverse complement strand
TGTTGTAATATTCAATCTTGATAATATCTCCTACTTTAAGTTGTTTAGAAGGTTGTGCATGATTATCATTAACCAAAACTCTGCCCATATCAGAAACCTCATTTGCAACAGTTCTGCGTTTTATGAGTCTTGAAACCTTTAAATACTTATCTAATCTCAAAATTAGTGCCTTTCCGTAAGATATTAACATGAATATTTGCATTTTTCAATGATATATTATAAAATAGAAAATAAAAGGATAAGAAAATTTATGGATTCGACAGTCAGTACGATATTTAATTTATTTGTAATTTGCTTTTTATTATTATCGAATGCTTTTTTCGTAGCATCAGAATTTTCAATGGTGAAAGTTCGTAAAACAAAAATGGAAGAACTTTCTAAGAATGGAAATTCCACCGCTGATGTTGCATTAGAGCAAATTAACGATTTAGACAAATTTGTAGCTGCAGTTCAATTGGGTGTAACAATCTCAAGTATCGGCTTAGGTTGGGTTGGTGAAGCAACTTTAGCACATATTATTGAACCAATTTTCAGCTTTTTGCCACATTTGGCACAAGGTGTAGCAACCCACACAATTTCTATATCAGTCGCTTTTGCGTTAATCACTTTCTTGCATGTTGCTATTGGTGAATTAGTCCCAAAATCAATTGCATTGCAATATACAGAAGCAACTGCGCTTTTCGTTGCAAGACCTATGAGCATAATTTCAACACTTTTCCACCCATTTATTTGGTTGTTGAACGGTTTTGGAAACTTGCTATTAAAAATGATGAGAATACCTCATCCAAAAAGTTCTTTAGCTCACTCAACAGAAGAATTAGATATGCTAGTTGATGCAAGCTATAAAGAAGGCGTTTTGAACGAAACTGAAAAAGAAATGTTGCACAATGCATTTAAATTTTCAGATTTAACAGCAAAAGAAGTAATGATTCCTCGTACAGACATGATTTGTATTCCAAAGGACATTACGCTAGAAGAATTAAATCAACTTGCAAGTGACAATCAATACACTCGTTATCCAATTTACGAAGAAGATATCGACCATATCATTGGTTTTATTCACGTTAAAGACCTTTATTCATCAGCATTAAAGGGTGAAAAGTTTGATATTGAAAAATTAAAACGTCCAATTTTGTTTGTTCCAGAAACAATCACAATGGATAATATAGTTTTAGAATTTAAAAAATGTCAAGGTCAAATGGCTATTGTATTTGACGAATACGGCGGAACTGCTGGGATTATTACACTAGAAGACGTATTTGAAGAAATCTTTGGCGAAGTTCAAGACGAATTTGACGAAGTGGAAGAAGTTGACATTAAAGAAATTGGTGAAAACACATTTGAGGCTAACGGTATGCTTAGACTTGATGAAATGGCTGAGTTCTTTGGTGAAGACGAAGAAGAATATGAGGAAGAAGACGTTGACACAGTTGGTGGCGTAATTCTTAAATTATTAGGCAGAATTGCACAAATGGACGATTCTGTTTTATGGAAGAATTTGACACTACAAGTAAAAGGCATTGACGGTGTAAGAATTACAAAAGTTCTTATTGTTCGCCATGTTCCTGTAGCCATTGAACAAGGTGAAAAACAAGAAAACTAATAACCGCATTGGTTTGCCCTTGCCCTTACTGAAAAATGTAACAATGGTTCCAAGACAGACTTAAAATAAACTAGAGCAACTCTTTCATATTTGTTGTATAATTAACGAGTACACACAAATATAAAGGAAGAATTATAATGTTAAGAACAGGTATTGTAGGCTTACCAAACGTAGGAAAATCAACACTATTTAACGCATTAACAAGCGCTAAAAATGCTCAAAGTGCAAACTATCCCTTCTGCACAATTGAGCCAAATGTTGGTGTTGTTGCCGTTCCAGACGAAAGACTTTACAAGTTAGAACCTCTTGTGCACGCAGCAAAAGTTGTACCAACAGCAATTGAGTTCGTTGATATCGCAGGTCTTGTTAAAGGAGCAAGCAAGGGTGAAGGTTTGGGTAACCAATTCTTAGCAAATATTAGAGAAACAGATGCTATAATTCAAGTTGTAAGATGTTTTGATGATCCTAATACAATCCACGTATCAGGCAAAGTTAACCCACTTGATGATATTGAAATTATCAACACAGAACTCGCACTTGCTGATATGGCTTCTTTAGAAAAGAGAATTGCAAAAACTTCTAAAGTTGCAAATTCTGGCGACAAACAAGCTAAAATGGAAGTTAAAGTAATGCAAACTCTTTACAATAAGCTTTCAGAAGCATCATTTATCAACATCAACGATTTATTTGAAGATGAAGAGGAGTTAAAATTCGCAAGCCAAACTCAATTAATGAGTATCAAACCAGTAATTTATGCAGCTAACGTTTCTGAAATGGACGTTGTAAACGGCAATGAATACACAAAACAAGTTGGCGAATACGCAAAACAACACGGAGCAGAAATGGTTATTATTTCTGCAAAGATTGAAGAAGAACTTGCTGAATTATCAAACGAAGAAGCAAAAGAATACCTAGTAGAACTTGGTATTACAAGCTCTGGTATTGAAAAAATGATTCAATCAGTTTACCACTTGTTGAACCTTAGAACATACATTACAGCTGGCGAAATTGAAGTTAAGGCCTGGACAATTACAGCTGGAACAAAAGCTCCTCAAGCCGCAGGCGTTATTCACACAGACTTTGAAAAAGGGTTCATCAGAGCAGAAGTTATCTCTTATGATGACTTTTTAGCTTGCAATGGTTCTTATGCAATAGCAAAAGAAAAAGGTGTTATGAGATTAGAAGGTAAAGATTACATTGTTCAAGACGGCGATATCATGCACTTTAGATTTGCTAACTAAGGTTTTTATATAAACAGTCGGGCGAGAATTTTATTCTCTCCCGACTGTTTTAGTTATTAACTAATTACAAGTTGTTTTACTTTCACTTAAATCTGTACAATGCAAATAATCAGCATTTCCATACTTAAGAATCCAATATGTATAATCTATATTTCTATATGCAGCATCACCATCCTTAAAAGAGTTTATTGAAGGCATTAAAAGTCCTGTATCATTTAGGATAACTGAAAAAATATCGACTCCCAATGTATTAAAACCCTTGTCAGGACCATCTATATCAAAATAAACAAGTTGAGTAGCATCATTAAATGCATTAAATTCATAAATATCTCCAAAAAGTGTTTTTGGATAAAAATAAATTGACGAGCCATCAGGAAAAATAGCAGCTGTACCATCAGTAAAAGAAACTGTTTTACTTGAGTTGTTGTATATTTTTATACCACTCTTTTTAAAACAAGATGCATCACTCGATATATTACAAGTTTTTTTAGTTTGCATAAACTCTAAAACTCTTGGTCCATAAGAACTTACACTCCATACATCTTCATATTTTCTTAATGCAACCTTATATGCCTGTTCAATATCAACAGCAATGGTTTTAACCTTTGTAACTCTTTCTTGATCGCCTATATCCTTATTTAAGTTAGGAATTGTAATTGCGGCAACAACACCTATAATCCCCATTACCATAAGAATCTCAGCAAGAGTGAAGGCAAAATATTTTTTATTTTTTAATTTTTTCATAAGCTATCCTCTTTAAATAATAATATTCAGTTTAACGTATTTTTTTTCGTTTTTCAAGTGTAGTTTTAGGCTGGTACTCTTTCAGTATTTGGCTCTAAGTGAATTGAAACCTCAGTATTACCAATGGTTTCACTTAATCTTCGTTCGATTTTATCACAAAGAACATGACTGTTTTCAATTGTCATGTTTTTATTTGCTTCAATCACAAGTTCAATATTCTTTTTTATACCTGATTTTCTCGTTCTAAGGCTCTTTATCGTAATCAATTCAGAACCATCAATGAAACTATCAACAATTTGTTCAATTTTTTCGACTTCTTCTTCACTTAGCGATTTATCAACAAGATTGTTTTTCGCTTGATTACAAATTTTCAACCCTGCAACCAAGATAATTGTTGCAACAACTAGGGCTATTATTGGGTCTAAAATATGAATATTAGTAATTTTAATTAAAACCAACCCTAAACAAACCCCAACTGACGAAAATATATCGGTTCTTAAATGTTCTGCATCTGCATAAACCGCGATTGAGCCTGTCTTCTTTGCAACATTAAATAAATACCAGCTTATAAAGCAATTGATTATAGCAGAAAATGCCATTACGTAAATACCTAAATCTACGCTTATTTCTGTGTTTACATGAAATACGATTTTTTTTACAGCTTCATAAGCTATATAAAGAGCTGCAAATATAATTAACCAACCCTCAATAAACCCTGATAAATCTTCATATTTTCCATGCCCGTACGAATGGTCTTCATCTGCGGGCTGTGAAGATTTAATAACTGAAATATATGCGATAAAAGATGCAAGCAAATCAGAAAAAGAGTGTATTGCCTCTGAAATAATACCTATACTTCCTGAAACAACACCTGCAATAATCTTCATTAAGATAAGTGTACAATTTGAAAAAATTGAAATTGTAGTGGCAACTTTTTTTACTTTATCGTTTTTTGTTGTATTCATAACTGTATTTTACGGCATAATCATTCATTAAAGTCAAGGATTGAACCTTCTTGTGGCTCAATATCACCTGAATATTTATTTGTAATCTTTGATTTTGCATTTAAAGTTTTAAGCTTTGTTGCGGTATCATCTTTTAAACTTTTCAAATTTTCAAGATTTTCCATTTCTTGTTTTTGGATATCTTCAACAATTTTTCTCAAGGTCGATTGCTCAAAATCAGTTAAATCAAAAGTGTTTTTAACAAAATTTACCTTACTAATTAACTGTGATTTATGAGTTTCTCTTGATAAAGCTTCGTCATAATCTTCTCTTTCGATCAAATTTTTAATTTCGACCGAAGTTGCTAAAATTTGCTTATATAATATTTTTAATTGTTCAAATTGTTTTGCCATGTTAACCTTCGTAATCCGAACCGGCTAAAACTTGTGCTCTTTGACTGTTTGCAATGGCAATTGCTTGTTTCCAAGTTGCTCTGAGCTCCACTAAATGTCTTAAAACTTCATCAATTTTAGACTCATCTTTTTTTATATTTGCCATAACTAAAGTGTTATAAAAATACTGATACAAGGCTTTTATTCTAACGGCAAAATCACCGCCTTTTTCCTCGTCCACAGTGTTTATAAATTCCTCAATAATATCTTCACAGCCCATTATGTTATTGTGTATCTCTGGGATATCATTGTTTTTCATTGCAATTTTTGCCTTATTCAAAAATTGAATTGCACCATCATATAGCAAAATCAATATTTTTTCTGGAGATGCTGTTTCTATTTCATTTTTTTGATATGTCTTTAAATATGAATTCATAAAACCTCTAAATATTTTTATTTAATAAAATTCCTGAGTTGTAATCTAGCTTGTTTACCATACTAACAAAATCTTCTGTATCTATGGATTCTACTGTTTTATTAGTAACTATATTATACAATTCTATATTATTCAAGCCATTATTAAACCTTACTGTAATATTTTCTGGATCACTAATTATTGGTGTTTTGTGACGGCGACGCTTTTTCCTTGCGATACCATCATTAAAAACCTCGTCTTCATTTATAGCTGATTTTGGATTATTTTCGTTTTGATCCTCATTATCCTTATCTTCATCGTCTTCATCGTCTTCTTGAAATCCGTCTTCAAAAAATTGTTTATTATCTTTTTCTTCGTCCGTATTGTTATCAATTTTTTTATTTAAAGCTCTGTCAATTTTACCAACAACCCTTTCACCAGCATTCAAAACAGCCTGTTCAGTACTTGCA